>DAHVFK010000425.1 GCA_027317055.1 Betaproteobacteria bacterium
GCAGCAAACAGAATGAAACAGACAAACGCGAACCAGCAGTACCGAGCCCCCGCTCGGCCGCGCTGCCTGCCGCACTCAATCAAGGCGGTGGAATGCTTCTGCAAAGACCTTTTTCTACACGCTCGTTGGGCATCCCCGAACCATGCCGCATGTGACCGAGCGAGAGTTCATCTCCCCCGACGGGAGGAACAAAGTCGAGCTTTACCGTCGCGAGAACGGCACGTTTGGGTTCCGCGTTTGGTATTGGAGTGACCTGCCGACGGAACAGTGCTGGCTCGCCGTGAGCGGTTTTTCCGAGCCCATCGTCGCCGATCTTGCCGCAGCGGAAGCCGAAGCGCGGGATCGAATTGGGTGGCTCGGGAGAGCGGGCGACGCCTGACCTCGCGCCCCGCGACCGCCCGGAAGGCGCACCGCAGCCCCGCATACCATTCGGCGATGAATGCTCCGCCGGCGCCCGAAGGCGTACGATTCCCGCGTCGAACCGTACCGCGGCTCGATCGGCGCCAAGCCTGATTCGGCAGGACGCGCAAATTCAACGAGGAGGCACCATGGCAAACAAGATGACTGACGGGTATCTGGACAACAACAAGAAGTACGCGAGCGGCCAGCCGGGGCACAAGCCGAGCTACCCCGGAAAGCAGCCGATCAATCCGGCCAAGCACGTGGCTGTCGTTGCCTGCATGGACGCGCGCCTCGACGTGGAGGACCTGCTCGGCCTGCAGACGGGCGATGCGCACATCATCCGCAATGCGGGCGGCGTGGTGACCGACGATGCGATCCGCTGCCTCATCATCTCGCATCACCTACTCAACACCAACGAGATCATCCTGATCCATCACACGCGCTGCGGCATGCTTGCCTTCACCGACGACCTGCTCAAGGCGGGCCTCGAGGGCGATCCGGCGGCCGAGAAGCTGCTGGGACAGGCGACCTCGCGTCCGTTCATGAGCTGCAAAAAGTGCGCTTCGACGCCATCGCAGTTTCACGCTTTCCGCGGCGCGATCGAGCCGCTCGACGCGCCGCGCAACGCCAAGCAGACGGAGCGCCTCGAGTGGGACGTGCGGCGCGGTATGTCGTCGATCCTGAACCACCCCTGGATCCCGACCAGCGGGCCGGACGCGATAACAGTGCGCGGATTCATCTACGACGTGGACACCGGGAAACTGGAGGAAGTGAGCTATCCGGGTGCCATGGGATCGATCGGTTAAGTCGCCCGACCCGCGCGTGAGTGTCGAGTGCCGTGCTCGGCGGTACTCGAGCTCGACATGAACACAGTCTGATTCGCGGCAGCAGAGCTGCACGCTGATCCATGGAAGATTAGAGGCGACTTCGATGGCGACGGTGCCGCGTCTCATTGAGAAACCGTACTGTGACGACTTCATAAATCCGATGAAGAAGGGCGAGAAGATGTACGACTTGGACGCCGGCGACCTCGGAAAATACCCGGGCGCGCGTGAAGCATTGCGCCCTGGTCGTGCGCCGGTGGCTGCGCGCCGGTAACCTCTACCTCGATCGCTTCCAGAGCCAACCCGGGGAGCGGATGCTCTCCGGGCTGTTCGGCGTCCCGGCGTGATCCACCCGTAGCGCTACGCGCGATCACCGCCCGCAGTGCCGCAGCGCAGGCTCGACGCGCACCTTGTCCTGGGAGTAGGTATCGACAACCGGGCGCCGTCGGTCGAGAATCGGCCTCGCACACCGGGGAGGACCCATGGCGGCTTATGTGATTTTCGACGTCGATATCCGGGACATGGTTCGGTACCAGGAGTACATGAAGGGGGTGAAGCCCGCGGTAGAGGAGGCGGGAGGGAAGTACCTGGCTCGCGGCGGCGCGCACAAGGTCTATGAAGGGGACTGGATGCCGCGCCGCATCGTGCTGTTCGAGTTTCCCTCGGTCGAGGCGTTCGAATCGTTCTACAACGGCCCACTCTACCGGGGGCTGAAGCCGATCCGGGACGCCTGCAGTTCGGCCCGCCTCGTCTCGGTAGAAGGAATTGGCTGAAGAGTTCAAGCGTGAGCCCGCATTCCGCCTGTCAACCAAGGGAGGTCCATCATGAGCGATACAACGGTCCGTGACGCGATTGAACGGCTGAGCGCCGCCATCACCGCGGACCCTTCCAAGGCGAGAGCCAAGAGCGCGGCGACCGCACGCCTCACTGAAGGGCTCAAGTGCGAGATCACCGGACCGCGCAGTGAACGTGTGCATACCGATATGCCGCCGGCGATCGGGGGCAGCGCCTCGGCGCCGAATCCCGGCTGGTTGCTGCGCGCCGCGATGGCCTCGTGCGCGGCAACCGTCATCGCGACGCGCGCCGCCAAGCTCGGCATCGCTCTGAGCACGCTGGAGGTCACGGTCGAAAGCGAATCTGATCAGCGGGGTCTGCTGGGCCTCGACGACGGCATATCAGCCGGCCTCGGCGGGTGGCGTACCAAAGTAACGATCGCCGGAAGCGCGGAGCCGCAAACTCTGCGCGAGCTGGTGGTGTGGGCGGACGCACATTCGCCCGTCGGCTGCACGGTCAGGCATGCCGCCGGGTGCTCTCTGGATGTCGACGTCGTGTAGGCGTGCGGGCCGACAACGCAGCCCGCGCAGCTGGCTGCCGAAGTCAGGATGCAAAAGTGAAGCTTCTGTCGATCAATGTGGGTCTTCCGCGCGAAGTCGAATGGCGGGGCAAAGTCGTGCCCACTTCCATATTCAAGGCGCCGGTATCGGGCCGAGTGCGGGCCACACGGCTGAATCTTCAGGGTGACCGGCAGTCCGATCTGTCCGTTCACGGCGGGGCCGACAAGGCAGTGTACGCCTACCCGTCGGAGCACTACGCGTTCTGGCGCAAGGAGCTGCCCGGCACGGATTTGCCTTGGGGCGCGTTCGGCGAGAACCTGAGCGTGGAAGGCCTGTTGGAAGACAAGGTCCACATCGGGGATCGATTCCGCGCCGGATCCGCGGAATTCATCGTGACGCAGCCAAGGATGCCTTGCTTCATGCTCGGCATCCGCTTCGATCGGCCCGCCATGGCCAAGCGATTCCTGCGCAGCGGCCGCACCGGCTTCTACCTCGCCGTGGTGCAAGAGGGAGACCTGGGCGCGGGCGACGCGCTCGAACTCGTCGCCCAGGACAACGGCCGTATCACCGTGGCCGACGTGGTCGGGCTTTACGCAGCGGAGGCCGCGGACGCCGCGAACCGGGATCTTCTGCGTCGCGCGAGCGAATTGCGCGCGCTGCCCGAAAGCTGGCGCGAGTATTTTCGCGAGCGCCTTCGGGGGCCCGTCGCGGCGCGCAGCTCGCGCGACATCCGGTAGACTTCGACGCGAGTTCATGCTGGCGCCGGCGGGCGCTTGAAGTCAACCCAGGAGGATTGAATGGACCCTAGCGCACCCTTGCTCGTCGGCCAGCAGGTCGTCCAGGTCTGCCTGTTCATCGTCGCGGCGATCGCGATCGTCGGCGGCGCGCTGCAGATGGTCCTGGGCCAGCC
>DAHVFK010000426.1 GCA_027317055.1 Betaproteobacteria bacterium
TCGAGCCAGTCGAGCAGGAGTCGCCGCGTGAGGTCGTCGAGCGGCCGCGTGCGGCCGGCGATCGTCAGGCGGTGGTTGCCGAGGTCGACGTCGTCGAGGGTAAGCGCGCGGATCGCGCCGTGGCGAGCGGCGTGCACGGCCGCGAGCGCGACCGCAAGTCGCGCGTGCGGTGTGGTCGCCGCCGCGACGGCGGCCGCGATCTCGTTGTCGCGCAGCGGCTGCCACACCGGCCATTCGTGGGTGCCGATCTTGATGCGGGCGGTCGGGTCGCGGAAGACGACGCCTGCCCGCTTCGCCCAGTTGAACAGCGAGCGAAGTGCGACCAGCGTCGTCTGCCGCCGCTGCCCGTGCAGCGGCTCGACGTGCTCGAGGATGTCGTCGCGGGTGACCTGGCGCAGGTTTGCGTACCGCTCCGACCACTCCAGCAGCGCTGGTCGGATCGCCCGGACGTAGTTGTAGACAGCGTAGTGAGACCGGGGCCGGCTGCGCGGGCCGCCGTTGTGGAGCGTGCGCGCCCAGCGCTCGGTCTCGGAGCGGATGCCCGGAGCGAGGCCGTCGAGCGTGCGGTCGAGCCAGCGCTCGAAGACGGGCGGGCGGTCGTCGTCGAGGATGCCCATCGTCTCGAGCACCTCGCGGGTGCGCTTGACGCTGGCGCCGCGCTCGCGCACGACTCGGTGGAAGTCGGAGCTGCGGATCGGCTCGTCGCCGCGGTAGTCGGCCAGCAGCATGACCAGATTGCGGTTGAGCGTGCGGCGGACGATTCCGCTGAGGCCGCGCGTCTCGGCGAGGGCGTGCGCGAGGTGCAGCGCCCAGGCCAGCCACGGGTTGTCCGGCGCGGCGCCGGTGCGCAGGTCGACGCGGCCGTAGCGGTAGTCGCGGCGCGTCTCGAACAGCGGCAGCTGCACGACGTCGTTCGGCCGCACCGCCGCTGGCGGCGGCGGTTTCAGCGGTCGGCCCTTGGCGCCGTAGCGGCGCGGGAATGCCCCCGGCGCCGCACGGCGCCGATTCAGGTCGGCGAGGAACAGCTGCTGATGGCGGACGCGCCGCACGTAGCGCGCGAGCGGCGTGTTTGGCCCGGTCGGGCGCTCGAGCGCCGCCTGTTGCCAGCAGAGCCGGCAGTAGCCGCGCGTGAGCAGCTGCCGGCGGCCGCAGGCGCCACAGTCGCCGAGCTCGCTCGTGCGGCCGGCAAAGTTGTAACAGGCAAGACACACGCCGCGGCAGTAGGTCATCCCCCACGCCAGGCACGCCTCGCAGCTCGTCACGGAGCGACCCGCGCCTCTGACGCGGCTGCCGTCGCGCGGTGCCGGCACGGCTCAGGCGGGCGGCAGCGAGCGGCCGTCGCGACGGCGCGGCACGACCGAGGGCCCGGGCGTGTTGCCGGTTGCGCGCTGCGCCTCGGGCTGGCCGGACTGCGGTACTTTCTGCGGCTCGGGGATCAGCAGGTCTCCGATTTCGCAGTCGAGCACGGCGCAGATCACGTCGAGGTCGTCGAGCTTGAGCGAGGCCGGCTGACCCGACCAGAGGTTGGACATCTTGCCGGCCGAGATCACCAATCCCCGCCCGGCCAACAGCCGCTGCAGCTCGGAGGCCTTCCAGATGTCGCGCTGCGCAGCGGCCAGTCGCAGATTCCACTTCACAGGCTCAATCCTCCCAGCCGGGTAGCAACGCGCTGCTGCCCGGCGATCCAGGCGTCCTCGATCCGGGTGCGGTGCACATGGATGTAGCGCATCGTTGTTGCGACCCAGGAGTGGCCGAGCATCTCCTGGATCGAGATCAGGTCGACGCCGTCCAGGTAGAGCTGCGAGGCGCAGTAGTGGCGCAGCACGTGCGGCGTCAGTCTGCCCGACCAGGCAGGCAGATGCGTGCCGGCGGCCGCGACGAGCGATGCGCGCAGCGCGTCGTAGCCGACCCGACCGCAGGAGCCATCGCCGCGCTTGCGCTCCGACGGAAACAGCGGCGCGCCATAGCGCAGGTGGTCGTCGTCGAACTGGCCCCAGACGTCCTCGATGAACCAGCGCAGCGTCCGGTCGGCGTTGTTGAGCAGCGGCACCATCCGCTCGCGCGGTCCGGAGCCGTGGGCGCCCTTGCCAACGCGCACGTGCAGCTTGCCGAAGCGGCCGAGCTCCCACTTGATGTCGGCGAGGTCGAGGTTGCGCAGCTCGTTGACGCGCAGCCCGACGTCGGCCATCAGCTTCGCAGCCGTGTAGTTGCGCGCGCTCGGCCCGAACTTGCGGCACGACACCAGCTCCTCTCGCCAGCCGGCAAAGAACGCAGACAGCTCGTCTGCGCGCGGCGGGATCCGCAGCTTCGCGTCCTTCGCGCCGCGCGGCCGGTTGATCTCGTCGATCGGGCACTCGACCACGCGGCCGGTGAGCGCGTGGAGCTCGACCTTGTGCCGCAGCTCCAGGAAGTCGAAGTAGCTGCGCAACGCCTGCGAGCGTGCCAGCCGCGTCCCGCTCCGCGCGTCCCGCAGCACGCGCCCGAAGTAGACGTCTGCATCAGGCGGCTCCAACTCCCACAGCGCCCGCTCGAACCAGGCGCGTACCTGCTCGAGCTGGCTGATCTCGCCGCGGATCGTCGCGTCCGTCACCCCGGCCGAGGCGCGCGCGAGCACGTAGCCGGCAAGCACGTCGACCTCGAACTGCTCCAGCTCATCCGGCGAGGCCGGCGGCCGCACCTCCCGCAAGTCGCGCACAACCGCCAACGCCAACCAGAACCCTCCCCTTCATGCGAACACCCGAAAGGACAGTAGAGATGAAACATCATCATAAAAACCGAAGCTGCGTCACCCTAACAACGAGAGTCGACGGCAGCCCCACCAAGCCGCGCCCGCGGCAGCCCCACCAAGCCGCGCCCGCGGCAGCCCCACCAAGCCGCGCCCGCGGCAGCCCCACCAAGCCGCGCCCGCGGCAGCCGCTCCGCGCTCGCCTACGGCTCCCGCTCCACGGCTGCCGCGGAAACCCACCCCACCGCCGCCAGCAACAAGCCACGGCGAACTCCTCGACAGCGCCTCGGAACTCCAGCGATGTCGGACTAAAGCCCTTGAGTTCACGGACGGTGAAAAGCCGTCGGGCGGGCAGGCGATGAGCGCGCCGCCGGGACGCGGTACCGAGCTGACGCTGGTGCTGCCGGAGGAGCTGTTGGCGGCGCTCGCCGAGCGGGTCGCCGCACTCGTGCGCGAACACGGCGAGCAGGGCGAGCCGGGGTCGCCGTGGCTGGGGTTCGAGCAGGCGCGCGCCTACCTCGGCCTCTCCCGCGATCAGCTGTACAAGCTGACCGCCGCCCAGGCGATCCCGGTCAGGAAGAAGCGGTGCGGGCAGGGGCTGCGCTTCCGCCGCGACGAGCTCGACGCCTGGCTGGAAGCCGAATATCCGGCGACTGGCTGGACGCGCTAGGTCGAGCTATCGTCGACCAGCGACCATGTAAATGCCCCGGCGGCGCCCAAGGCGCCCCGGGGCCCGGCAGCGGAG
>DAHVFK010000427.1 GCA_027317055.1 Betaproteobacteria bacterium
CCCACTTGGTGCTCTCGAGGTACTTGGCGAAGGTGGTGTTGCCGAACAGCGTGCCCTTGCGCGCCCTCTTGACGAACTGATTGACCGCCGCCTTCAGCTCGGGGCTGCGGTGGCGGAACGCCCAGGCGATCCTGCCGCCCCGGTTGATCGCGATGTCCTGGTGCACTTTGATGTGCTTGAAGATCTGGGCCCAGAACTTCGCCTTGTGGCTGTCGACGATGACGTAGGGGATGAGGCCCGCGTTCACCATCTCCAGCAGGTCCTCGTCCTCGAGGTGCTCGGGCGCGAGCTCGATCTGCACCCGCGGCTTGCCCTCCTTCGTCAGCCGGACGTTCAGCCGCGCCAGGTGCTCGAAGTAGCTGCTCGAGGCGCGCACCAGGATCTTCCTGCCCGAGAGATCCTCGACGCTGCGAATGCCGGGTGAGCTCGGGCCGGTAACCAGCACCTCGCTGATTCCGGTCCAGAACGGGTTCGAGAAGTCCACCAGCCTCTTGCGCGCCGGGGTGATGGTCAGGTTGGCCGCGGCGATGTCGCCGCGTCCCTCCAGCAGCGCCGGCAGCAGCTGGTCGCGCGAGACCGGGATGAACACGACGTGCACCCGCAGGTGGCGCCGCTTGAGCTTGCTGTTGAGGAAAGCCTCGAACGCGCTCAGCGTGTCGTAGCTGGTGCCGTGCGGCGCGCCGCGGTCGATGAAGTAGAAGGTCTTGCTGTAGACCACCAGGGCGCGGATCATGCGCCGCTCGATCATGCCGTCGAGGTCGCCGCGCCACTTCTGCTCGACGTGGCGCAGCGCAGGCGCCGAGTGCGGCGCCGGCGCGGCCGTTGCCAGCAATGGGACTAGCGCGAGAAAGGCGAAAGCGCGCACCGGTTGTTCTTTTGTGGATGGACCGGGCTATGATATCCAACTCATTCGGTTCACGCCTCCGCGAGGAAGACGATGTCGCAAGGATTCGAGTTGAAGAAGGTCACGCCGCACTGCGGCGCCGAGGTGCTCGGGATCGACTTGTCGCAGCCGCTGGACGCGGGCGCCGCGGCGGCGCTGCAGAGCGCGCTGGCGCAGAACTGCGTGCTGTTCTTCCGCAACCAGAAGATGTCGCCCGAGCAGCACAAGGCGCTCGGGCGCCGCTTCGGCGAGCTGCACCTGCACCCGGCCTGGCCGCGCCTGGTCGAAGGTCACCCGGAGATCATGGAGATCTACGCCGACGACAAGTCCAAGCGCGTCGCCGGCGAGGACTGGCACTCCGATGTGTCCTGCGACCCCGAGCCTCCGCTCGGCACCATCCTGCACATGCACGAGGTGCCGCCGGTCGGCGGCGACACGCTGTTCGCCAGCATGTACGCGGCCTGGGACGCGCTCTCGGCGCCGATGCAGCGCTTCCTCGAAGGCATGAGCGCGATCCACGACGGCGAATACGTCTACCGCGGGCGCTACGAGGGCGCGCTCGAGGAAGGCAAGGTCTACCCGAAATCCGAGCACCCGGTGGTGCGCACCCACCCGGTGAGCGGGCGCAAGGCGCTGTTCGTCAACCGCACCTTCACCACCCGCATCGTGCAGCTCGCCAGGCACGAGAGCGACGCAGTGCTGGGCATGCTGCTCGAGCACCTCGAGCGGCCCGAGTTCCAGTGCCGCTTCCAGTGGCAGCCCGGGTCGGTCGCGTTCTGGGACAACCGCTGCGCCCAGCATCACGCGATGTGGGACTACTACCCCAACCGCCGGCGCGGGCTGCGGGTCACGATCCGGGGCGACCGGCCCTACTTTCGGCCCTGATACGGCTGCTGGTTGAGGGTCCAGTCGAACTCGGCGTAGCGCAGCTTGACGCGCCCCTGGCGGCGGTCGATCAGCTCGATCGCCGCGTCGTCCTCGATTCGCTCCAGCACGAACTCGAGCGCGCCCGACTCGCCGCCGAAGTCGCGCGCGTACCAGTGCAGCTGCTGCGGCGCGACCACCACTGCGCCCTCGCTCTCGACCCGCACGCCGCGGCGCAGATAGTCGCGCGCCGCGTCCTCGAGCTCGTCCTCGAGCCGGCCCGGGTGGTTGACACGCAGCGCCGGCGTCGAGCGGGAGGCCGAATAGAGCGCGAAGTGGATCCGTTGGTCGAAAATGAGCGGCGTGAACGCGAGCCGCGGGTCGTCTTTCGCCAGCGGCCCGAACAGCCGGCCGTGCTTGTGGGCGTTGCCGCGCAGCAGGCCGTGCTCGATGTCGTCCAGCGAATAGGCCAGCCCGGCCACGCACACGCGGGCCCGCTCGAAGAAGCGCTCGACGCGGTGCACGTCCTGGCCCGGGAAAGCTTCCAGCGCCGCGAGCAGCGCGCAGGCGTTGTAGGCGTTGAGCCAGAACCCGATCGGGCCCGGAATCGGCGCACGGCGGGGATCGAAGTCCTCGAGCGCGGCGAGCGCCGCCGCCAGCGCCTCGCGCTCGGGCGAGCGGCGCAGCCCGGCGTAGTCGCACAGCAGCCCCGCGGCGTCGCAATGGCGCTCGCGCGCCGCCTGCAGCGCCCGCGACAGGGTCAGGGCGGGTGGGTCCGGCTCGTTCATGGCTTCGTCAACCGTCGATTCTAGCGGCTCGCTAGAATAGTCGGGCACGGGGAGACTCCATGACAACGCGCTTCGGATCCTACGACTACGTCATCGTCGGCGCGGGCAGCGCGGGCTGCCTGCTGGCCAACCGCCTCTCCGCCGACCCGTCCGTATCGGTGCTGCTGCTCGAGGCCGGGGGTCGCGACGACTGGTTCTGGATCGACGTCCCGGTGGGGTACCTGTACACCATCGCCAAACCAGTCACCCGCCCCTATGAGCGGCAGGCCTTGACAGGCTGAAATTGCATGCTGATTGCAAGCCCCCTTCAGGACGCGCCAGACTAAGGCGCGTTAGACTGGCGGTTCCTGCGATAGGGGGGCTGCACGATGACTAGACCCGCTCCGATCACTCGCTCCGCGCTCCAGCTAAACGTGCTATCCCAGTATGACCCGCACACAGAGTGCGCCGCGTCGGCGCCCGAAGATCAACCTGCGCCGGCGGGCGGGAAGAAGGCTCCTGTGATGTTCAAAGAGCTATCGGCCAACGGTAAGAGTTTCGTCGTGATAGATCGGGGCGAAGATGATGTGCGACTGTTCGCGCAGGTCAGTCTTGAAGACCTTCGGAAATTTCTCGGCGATCCGCCGACAGATGCCTCGCGCGTGAAACGGTGAATTGGTAGGTGAAAGGTCCACGCGGCGCCGCGGCTATCTCCCCGCGGCGCTGTGCCTTCCCGGTACAAATTTCACAGATTTTTCCGGCATGCCGGGAAAGACCTTCTAGGGCATGACGGTGTCGCCGACTGCGGGATCGAGCGGGCCCAAATGGCGAAGTTGCTTGCAACCGGAAAGACCGACTTGCTGCAGCGCTTCATCTCGAAAAAGGGGCGTCCGTTCAAGGCCTATCTGGTCAAGAATCCGGAGAACCGGGTCGGATT
>DAHVFK010000428.1 GCA_027317055.1 Betaproteobacteria bacterium
GTTTTATGCTGGACACGCTCAATTCTCCCAAAGTTCTTATTGGTCTGGTTCCAATAAGATCACGACCACGACGCATTTGTAATCGCTATCTTGGTAGTAGATAGGTCCAAGGTGTAATTATCTGATTTATCTGGAGATTTTTACGGCGCAGTATCCGTGGGGAACTTGTCTGTTTGCCTAGGAGCCCGTCCAGATAGGCATCGCGAGCCGGCATTTGTTGCAGGTTAGCCGGCTCAGGCGGCCTTTGCGAGGGTGAACAGCTTCAGGAGGTTGTGGGTGGTGCAGATCATGGCCCATTCGGCACGCACTTTCTCGACGCCCCGCAACAGGAATTGGCGGAAGCCGCGCGCCTGTTTGATCTGTCCGAACACCGGTTCGACCACTTGCTTTCGCAATCGGTAGGGCGTTTCGAAGCCGCCGTCGTCGATCTTCTGTCGCATCCGTTGGGTCAACGGCCCGCCGATTTTTCCGTTCGCGGCGGTCGGGTGCTTGGCGCGGCCGGGCGCGACATAGCCGTCGATACCGTGTGCTTCGAGCGCTTCGAGATTGGCTTCGCTGCAGTAGCCGGAGTCCGCCGAGGCCTGTTCCGGCTTGCGGCCGAGATTGTTCTCGATGGCCTCGATCAGCGGCACCAGCTGGCCCTGATCGCTGCCGCACTGCGTCAGTTCGTGTGCGACGATGATCTGGGCGCCGGCGTCGACGGCGGCCTGGGCATTATAGGCCTGAACGAAGCCATCCTTCGACTTCATGATGCGGCTTTCCGGATCGGTGAAGTTGCGTTGCGCCTTGGGATCGGGCTGGTCCGATGGCGGCGCCGCCGGTTTACCCGGCTTCTTGCGGCCTTCGGCCTGGCGCTGCTGTTCCTTTTCGGCCTCGATGCGGCGCTCTTCCTCCGCCGCCAGCCTGGCGTCCGCCTCCAGCGCCGCCATCGCCTGCTGGATCCTGGCCAGCCGCTTCTGCTTGTCGCCGGCCCACTCCGGCAGCTCGTCGCCGCGCTTGTCCTTGCCGAAAGTCTCGTCCTCCTCGGCATCCGCCGCCTCGGCGGCCGCCAGTATGCGAGCGACCTCGGCTTTCAATTCCGCCTCGCGTTTCTTCATGCGCTCATAACTCATCGCTTTATGTTTCGACGCGTTCGCCTTGATCTTCGTGCCATCCAGCGCGACATGGCCGAGTTTGACCAGCCCTGCCGTCTCGCACAACTTCAGAACCTGCAGGAACAGCGCGCCGAGCGCCTTCAAATGCCGCTTGCGGAAGTCGCTGATGGTGCGGAAGTCCGGCGGATCGAGCGCCACAATCATCACAAAATCGTTCCGCTCGCGGCAGGCCTTCGCGATCCGCCGCGACGAATACAGCCCACTCGCATAGCCGTGCAGCAAAAGCGCCACCATCATCCGCGGGTCAAATGGCGGCTGCCCGAGCCCGCTCACATAGCTGCCCGTGATCTCCTTGAGATCAAGGCTCTCCCGCACCAGTTCAACGATAAACCGCGAGACATGGCCTTTCGGCACGAAGTCCTGCACATTCGGTGGCAGAAGCAGCGTCTGATCGATATTCCAGGGGCGAAAATACTTGCTCATGGCCCAAGATTGAATCAGACTCGCTTTGAATTGAACAGCAACTATTCAGACAGGCTCCTAGTACTACTGAGTCAGAAAGTCGCAGGCGATAGTTGAGAGACTCGGTTATTTCACGAGATTCATGTTACGGCGGCAGGAGGCCGGGATGGGTCGGCGGATTTCAGACGACAGTGAATCGCGATTTGCGGCGTATGTCGAGGGGATTGTGGAAGTGATTGGTCACGCGGATCGCGCGGGTCCGCTGAACGACTATTGCACCGGCCTGATGATGGCGGGCGAGCGCAAGAGCGTGGAACCGATGGCGGCGGTGACCGCTCCGGCGCGGACGGCGGCGCAGCATCAGTCGCTGCTGCATTTTGTCGGTCAGTCGGCCTGGTCGGACGCGAAGGTGTTGGCCAAGGTCTGTGAGTTGGTGTTGCCGAAGATAGAGTGCCACGGACCGATCGAGGCATGGATCATCGACGACACCGGTTTTCCGAAGAAAGGGAAGCATTCGGTCGGGGTAGCGCGGCAATACTGCGGTCAACTCGGCAAGCAGGACAATTGTCAGGTCGCGGTATCGCTGTCGATTGCCAACCATCACGCCAGCCTGCCGGTGGCCTATCGGCTGTATTTGCCGGAAGACTGGACGAAGGATCGCAAACGCCTGCGCAAGGTGGGTGTTCCCGAGGAGGTCGATTTCAAGACCAAGCCGGAGATCGCGCTCGAGCAGATCGAGGCGGCCTGCGCCGCAGGCCTTCCTCGCGGTGTCGTGCTGATGGACGCGGGCTATGGCTGCAACACAGACCTGCGCACCGGCGTGAGCGCACTCGGATTGCGCTATGTCGCCGGCATCCTGCCGAACACTTCGGTGTGGGCGCCAGGTACGGGACCGCTGCCGCCGAAGAAGTGGTCGGGGCGCGGACGACAACCGAAGCTCATTCGCCGCGACGACAAGCATCGACCGGTATCGGTCAAGGAGCTTGCGCTCAATTTGCCCAAGCGCGCCTGGCGCACGATCTCGTGGCGCGAAGGCTCGGCCGAGCAATTGTCCTCGCGCTTTGCCCGCGTCCGCGTTCGTGCCGCGCATCATGACTACAAGCTCGCCGAGAGCCGAGCGCAAGAGTGGCTGTTGATCGAGTGGCCCGAAGGCGAGAAAGAGCCGACCAAATACTGGCTCTCGACCCTTCCCAAGGATATCGCGTTCCGCGCGCTGGTTGACTTCGCCAAGCTGCGCTGGCGCATCGAGCGCGACTATCAGGAACTCAAGCAGGAGGTCGGGCTTGGGCATTTCGAGGGCAGAGGGTGGCGCGGCTTCCACCACCACGCCACGCTGTGCATCGCCGCCTACGGATTCCTGGTCTCCGAGAGGGAGACGATTCCCCCCTGTGGACCTCGTTCCGCCGGGCCGTTCGAGAAACTTGCGGTTTCCAACGGTTACCGACCCAGAGGCTCCGCCGCTGCGAACCCAACGACACGTTCCGAACTCGATCGCGACACTGCGCATCCGCCTCAGCGTCGCCCTCGCCGGCAGATTATCGAGATGTCCATGCTGCGCAACTCCAACACCCAGAAACACACGCAGAAATTTGTGACGCAGTAGTACTAGAAGCCTGTACTCACAGCGTTACTCACGCGATTTTGGGTTCCCAGTTAGGGCTGGTTCGGTTCTTATTCTATTGCCGCTGACCGGAATAGGAAATCGTATCCTTGACGGGATCAGGATGAAGAAACTTGCGCATAGCGGACGTTCCGCAAACAGGAACAGGAAAGAGCCGCGTACCGCTTCGGGATAGAAGTCCGCGCACTGTAGCGGAAAGGCGGCTGCCATACTTGCTTCTTGCGCCATGCATTGCCGACTCTTACCAGTGGGCGGTCGAGGATTTAA
>DAHVFK010000429.1 GCA_027317055.1 Betaproteobacteria bacterium
GGGCCGCTCGGCGGAACCGTCGCGCAGGCGCCCAGCAAGAGCGTCGCGGCGGCCACGGCGGCGAGTGAGGTCGGTTTCATTTTTCGCGTCCTTCCAGTGTTATTTCGGCGGCTGCGGCGCGACCCGCTGCCAGCCGCCGGGGCAGTGCTTGACGTAGGGGTAGTAGGCCTTCGAGTCGGTGCAGTAGTACCACCAGTCGCTGCTCGCCGGGGCTTGCGCGCGCTCGGCGTTGCCGCGCTCGATGTAGGTCGGCGGCGAGGAGGGCACCACCACGACCTGCGGCGGGTAGTTGTAGTAAGGGTCGGCATAGTACGGGGAGTAGTACGGGGAGTAGTACGGCATGCCGATCGAGACGCCGAAGTGCACGTCCCTGTCGGCCAGCGCAGGCGTCGCGTACGCGGCACCGAGTGTCAGCATGGCCAGCAGGGCAAGGAGTCTTTTCATCGTGAGCGCATCGATTGCTGCAGACGCATACAAGATAGCCCAGGCGCGCGCCGCGGGTGTTCGAATTGGTAACAATTCGTTACCGCTTCGCCGCCCTTCAATTCATCCTGACGACAATCTTGCCCACCTGCGCGTCGGATTCCATGTAGTCCTTGGCCGCCGGCAGCTGCGCGAAGTCGAACACCCGGTCAATCAGCGGCTCGATGCGTCCGTCGGCGATCGCCGGCAGCAGGTCGGCGACGAAGCCGCGCACGGTCGCCGAGCGCTGCTCGGCGCTGCGCAGCCGGTTCGAGACCCCGAACAGGGTCAGGCGCTTCGAGTGCAGCGCCTCGAGGTCGATTTCGCTCCTCAGTACGCCGTCGACGTGACCGACCGTCGCCAGCCGGCCCTCGAACGCCATTGTGCGCACGCATTCCGGGAAAACGCTGCCGCCCACCGTGTTGACCACCACGTTCGCACCCTTGGCGCCGGTGGCGGCCATCACCGCGTCGTAAAAGTCGCCCTTGCGCGTCCTGAGCGCGAGGTCGAGGCCGAGCGGCGCGAGGCGCTCGAGCTTCGCCGCCGAGCCCGAGGTGCCGGCGACTCTGGCGCCGAGCGCCTTGCCCGCCTGCAGCGCGCCGACCCCGACCCCCGAGGACACGCCTGTGACCAGCAGCCATTCGCCCGCGCGCAGCCACCCCTGCCCGATAAGCATGTCGTGCACCACCATGAACACCAGCGGCACCGCGGCCGCCTGCTCCCACGACAGCCGGGCCGGCACCGGGATCGCCTCGCGCGCGTCGATCAGCGCGTACTCGGCGAAGGCGCCGGCCGCGCGCCCCATCACGCGCTCGCCCGGCGCGAAGCCGGTCACGCCCGCGCCGAGCGCGGCGATCTCGCCCGCGGCCTCGCCGCCGGCCGGCTTGGGCGCGCTAGCGGGCTTGGCGCCGATGCCGCGCGCGGCGAGCAGCTCGCCGCGATTGAGGCCCGCGGCGCGTACCCGCACCAGGATCTGGCCCGCGCCGGCTGCGGGCTGCGGCGCCTCGCGCCGCTCGAGCAGCGCACGGCCGGCGTCGCTGCGCAGGGTATAGGCGATCATAGGTCGCGCAGTGTATTACATTGCATGCAGGAGGCAGAACTCATGGGCACACGAGACTGGCCGAATCTCGCCGCGGAGCTTGAGCGCCTGCTCAGGCTGCGCGCGCTGCCGTTCGGCATGAAGCTCTACGCGGCGCGCGAGGAGATGGAGGCGGTGCCGAAGATCCGCCGCCCCAAGTCGGTCCACACCCTGGACCAGGTGGTGGCGCAGGCCGCGCGCCTGGGCTGGACCGTCGGGGTCACCGCCGAAGACCTCGCGGGCGACCAGTGCCGCTCGGTGGTCGGGCTGGGCGGGCAGGACCAGAAGTGGCGCTCGGGGCAGCACATGGTCGGGGTCTGGTTCGCCACGCTCGAGGACGCCGGCCGGCACCAGGCGGCGATGCACCTGGTGGCGAAAGGCAAGTACGCCGCGCTCGCGGTTTCGCCGCTGGCGGGCGGGCGGCTCGACCCGCCCGACATCGCGCTGTTCTACGCCACGCCCGGGGCGATGATCTATTTCATCAACGGCCTGCAGTGGGCGGGCTACAAGCGCTTCGACTGGAGCGTGGTGGGCGAGTCCTCGTGCGCGGACTCGTGGGGCCGCGCGCTCGCCACGCGCGAGCCGAGCCTGTCGATCCCTTGCTTCGCCGAGCGGCGCTACGGCGGGGTGCTCGACGACGAGCTGCTGATGGCGCTGCCGCCCGAGAAGCTCGAGCAGGCCATCGAAGGCATGCAGGCGCTGGCGAAGAACGGTTTTCGCTACCCGTTCGCGCAGTACGGGATCCAGCAGGACGTCCGGGCCGGGATGGCGGTCAGCTATCCCGGCCGGACCTAGCGCGCAGCGCCTAGCGGCGGGCCTGGCGAATGTCGTGCCGGTGGTCGCGGCGGTCGGCGCGCAGGTCGCGCCTGTCGCCGCGGCGCTCGGCGCGGTCGTGGCGCACGTCGCGCCGTTGCGCGCGAGCGCCCGCGCGATCGCCATGCCGCATGTCGTGCCTTGCCTCGCGCCGGTCATGACGCATGTCGCGCGCGTCGTGGCGTACGTCGCGCCGGTCCTGGCGCATATCGTGCCTGTCCGGCGATTGCGCGAACGACGCGCTGCTCACCGCCAGCAGCGTCGCGGCGCCCGCGGCGTAGATCATTTTCTTCAGCATGCTGATTCTCCCGTTGGTTGAAGTTGAAGCGGCAGGGCGCGACTGCGCCCTGCACACGCCCATTGAACGCGTATCGCGCGCGGGCGACTGCAACCGAGTGTTACGGGATGTACGCGTGAACTAGTGCGCGTCAGCCGCCGAAGCCGTCGGCGACCATCACTTCGATCAGGCGCGGGCCGCCGCTTGCGACCGCTTCGCGCAGCGCGGGTGCGAAGTCCTGCGGCTCGACGATGCGCTTCGCGGGCACCCCCATCGACTGCGCGAGCGCGCAGTAGTCGATCGCCGGGTCGCGGATGTCCATGCCGATGAACTTGTCGCTGTGGCGCATCGAGATCAATCTTTCCTTCAGGATGCGGTAGCTGCGGTTGTTGGTGATGACGTAGGTCACCGGCAGCTTCTCGTGCGCCGCGGTCCACAGCGCCTGTATGCCGTACATCGCGCTGCCGTCGCCGACTACCGCGACCACCGGCCGGCCGGGCAGCGCGAGGCTGACGCCGATCGCGCCGGGCAGGGCGAAGCCCAGGCCGCCGCTCGCCAGCCCGTAGTAGCTCTTCGGGTCGCGCAGCGCGAGGAAGGCCGGCAGCGAGAGCGAAGACGTGAGCGCCTCCTCGACCACCACCGCGTCTTTCGGCAGGCCCTCGGCCAGGCGCAGCATCAGGTAGCGCGGGTCGATCGGCTTTTCCTCCGCGGCCTCGAGCGCGGCGACGCGCGCCTGGTCGCGCTGCGCCGACCAGTTGCGCGGCGCGAGCGCGGCGAGGCGCTTCTCGGCGGCGGCGGGGCGCGCGGCG
>DAHVFK010000042.1 GCA_027317055.1 Betaproteobacteria bacterium
TCATCGCCCTGGACGCCTTTCCGCTCACCGCGAGCGGCAAGATTCTCAAGCGCGAGCTGCAGGCGTGGGCGAAGAGCGGGCGCATTGCGCCGCAGCCGGTGCGCTGGAGCGAACCCGTGAAGGAGAAATGAGATGGCCATCGAATTGTCGCGCGTAGAGGAATTCGCGCTCATCCGCCTCAACCGCCCGCAGGCGCTGAACGCGCTTTCATTCCAGCTGGTCGAGGACCTCTCGCGCGCCATCGACCAGGTCGCGGCGAGCGATGCGCGCGCGCTGCTGGTCACCGGCGCGGGCGAGAAAGCGTTTTGCGCCGGCGCTGACATCGCCGAGCTCTCGGGCCGCACGCTGGCGCAGACCAAGCGCGGCGCCGAGCTCGGCCAGGCCGCGATGGACAAGATCACCCGCCTGCCGATGCCTTCGGTGGCGATCGTCAATGGCTACGCCTTCGGCGGCGGGCTGGAGCTCGCGCTCGCCTGCACCTTCCGCCTGGTCACGCCGAACGCGAAGCTCGGGCTGCCGGAGATCAAACTCGGCCTCATCCCGGGCTACGGCGGCACCCAGCGCCTGCCGCGCGCGGTGGGCGAGGCGCGCGCGCTCGAGATGATCCTCAGCGCCAAGGCGCTCGACGCACAGACCGCGCTCGCCTGGGGGCTCGCGAACCGGGTCGTCGACGGCGACGCGCTCGCCGCGGGAATCGCCTTCGCGCGCGAGTTCTCCCGCTTCAGCCTGCCGGCGCTCGGTTTCGCGCGCGATGCGGTCGAGCGCGCGCTCGACGCGCCGCTGCACGAGGGGCTCAGAATCGAGGCCGACCTGTCGACGCTCGCGTTCCAGCTCGATGATGCGCACGAAGGGATGGATGCGTTCATGAACAAGCGCAAGCCCGCTTTCAAAGACCGCTGAGATGGCGAAGGTGATCGCGGTCACCGGCGCGAGCCGCGGCATCGGCGCGGCGATCGCCGCCGAGTTGATGCGTCGCGGCTTTACGGTGGGCTCTCTTACGCGCAAAGCAATCGGCATCGACGGAACCCTCCCGATCGCCTGCGACGTCAATGACGAGGCATCGCTCAAGAAGGCCTTCAAGACCCTCGCGGATAAAGCCGGGCGCATCGACGGCCTGGTCAACAATGCCGGCGTGCATCTGTACGGCAAGTCTGCCGAGCTCGAGACCGCGCGCTACGAGGAGGTGATGGACACCAACGCGCGCTCGGTGTTCCTGTGCTGCCGCGAGGTGTATCCGTATCTCGAGCGCGCCGGCGGCACGATCGTCAATATCGGCTCGTTCTTCGACAAGCTGGGCGTGAAGCAGAACCTCGCCTACTGCGCCTCCAAGGCCGCGGTCGGCGCGATCACCCGCTGCCTCGCGGTCGAGTGGGCGCCGAAGAAGATCCGGGTGCTCGACGTCGCGCCCGGCTACATCGAGACCGAGCTCAACGCCGAGGCGATGAAAAAGGGTGCGTTGCGCGCGTTCCTGGAGGCGCGCGTGCCGACCGGCGGCGCGGGCGGGGCCGAGGACGTGGCGCGGCTGGTGGCGGCGCTGTTCTCGGAGGACATCCCCTTCTTCACCGGCGAGACGATCTACCTCGACGGCGGCCAGGGGATGGCGCACTGAGCCGATGCGCGCGGTGATCGTCCGCGAGCACGGCCCGTTCCGCTCCCCGCGTCTGGAGACGGTGCCCGATCCTGTTGCGGGACCCGGGGAGGTGGTGATCGACGCGCGCGCGATCGGCGTCAACTACCCCGACCTGCTCGTGATCGAAGGCAAATACCAGTTCCTGCCGCCGCGTCCTTTCAGCCCCGGCAAGGAGGTCGCCGGCGTGGTGAGCGCGGTCGGCCCCGGGGTGACCCGCTTCAGGCCGGGCGAGCGCGTCATGGCGCAGCGCGAGCATGGCACCTACGCCGAAAAGACGCTTTCGCCCGAGGCGACCTGCTACCGCTTGCCGGACGCGCTCGGCTTCGAGGAGGGCGCGGCGCTCGGGCTCGCCTACCAGACCTCGCACTTTGCGCTGGTCGAGCGCGCGGCCTGCCGCAACGGCGAGACGGTGCTGGTGACCGGCGCCTCGGGCGGAGTCGGGCTGGCCGGGGTGGAGCTCGCCAAGGCGCTAGGCGCCAGCGTGATCGCGGGCGTCACCAGCGCCGACAAGGGCGAGCTCGCCAGGCGCCACGGTGCGGACCACGTGGTCGACCTCGCGGCGCCGAATCTGCGCGACAGCCTGCGCGCGCAGGTCTACGCCGCGGTCGGCAAGCGCGGCGTGGACATCGTGCTCGAGAACGTCGGCGGCGAGGTGTTCGAGGCCTGCTTGCGCGCGCTCGCCTGGCGCGGCCGCATGGTGGTGGTCGGCTTCGCCTCGATGCGCCTGCCGCAGATCCAGGCCAACTACCTGCTGCTGAAGAACATCTCGGCCGCCGGTCTGCAGTGGAGCGATTACCGCGAGCGCGAGCCGGTGTGGGTGCAGCGCGTGCAGGCCGAGCTCTATGCGCTCTGGGCCGAGGGCAAGCTCAAGCCCTACGTCAGCCAGCGCTACCCGCTCGCGCGCTTCGCCGAGGCGCTCGCCTGCTTCGTCGAGCGCAGGGTGCAGGGCAAGATGGTGCTGCTGCCGTGAATGCACGGTAGCCGATTGGCAGCTACCTGGAGTTCTTTAAGGCGTGCACCACCAGGCCGACTGCACAAAGCAGGAGCCCAAGCGTGGCCCCGATGTCCACCGTGGCGACCTGCGTGCCCCATTCCGGATCGAAGAAGCGCCCGTAGTACGGTCGCAGCGTGAACACACCGTAGAGCTCCGCGGCGAGGAAGAGCGCGGCGCCCGCCACGATGCATAGCGCGCCGATTCGCGAGACTGCTCCCCGCACGAGCAACGCGCCGCCGAACAGAAATATCAGCGCCACAAACGGCAGTATCACCAAACCCAGGTTATCGATCACGGTGCCTCCTGTTTTTGCGCGAGGTTGACTGGAATGAGCAGGGGGTCCGGGGCGCGATGATTCTGGTGCCCTAGACTTCCACCTTCATCGGCAGGATCACCATCTGCAGCCCGGCGGCGTGCAGCCGCTCCTGCAGCACCAGCGCGGCCTGGTTGTGCAGCAGGCTGATGAACCAGTTGTCCTTCTCGAAGATCAGCTTCGAAGTGAAGAAGATGCTGTTGGGGAAGTCGGCGCGCACCTGGGCGGCGAGCTCGGCGAAGCCGTCGATCGGATCGGTGCCGAAGGACAGGTAGGATTTCGCCGCCAGCCCGTTCGAGTGGCAGAAGTTGACGAAATACTTGAGCGCCACGTTGGCCTCGGTCTGCATCGCTTCCATGTCCTCCGCGCCGCCGTAGCTGCGCGCGTCGACCGTGCGCGAGTTGATGAACACGAAATTGCGGAAGTGCCCCGGGAACATGCGCTGCACCCAGAGCAGCGCGTGCAGTCCGCCGCCGCGCGAGGAGCCCACCAGGAACACCGCGGTCGGCGCCTCGGGAACGAGCGGCGACGGTTCGGCCACCGAACCGAAGGGCACGCCCTCGAACTGCTCGTCGATGTGCTGCAGTGCCGCCTTGGTCCACTCGTAGTGTCGCCGCACCGCGACGCAGAGCAGCACGATCGCGCCGATGATCGCGAACGCGACCCAACCGCCCTGGTCGAAGCGCTCCACCGCGAGCAGGCTCAGAATGCCGGCGCACACGATGAAGCCGAGCAGCGAGAGCAGCAGCCGGCCGAAGCGGGATTTGCTCTCGCGCTTGCGGAACCAGTAGGTCACGAGTCCCAGCAGCGACACCGAGAAGGTGAGGAACACGCTGATCGAATACAGCACCACCAGCAGCGTCACGCTGCCCGCCGTCCACCACAGGATGGCGAACGCGGCGAGCCCCATCACGACGATGCCGTTCTCGGTCACCAGGCGGGTCGACAGGTAGCGGAACTTGTGCGGCACCCACGAGTCGGCGGCCATGTTGGACAGCACCGCGGGCCCGCCGAGGAAACCGGTGTTCGCCGCCACGAACAGCAGCCCGGCCTCGAGCCCGAGCACGACCAGCAGGGCCCACTGGTTCGCCGCCGGCGTGTCGAAACCCATTTGATGCAGCACGGCGCCGAACGCGATCGCGTTGTAGGTGCGTCCCTCGACCGGCGTGACGTTCCACAACAGGTAGACCAGGATGATCCCGCCGGCGGTGAACGCGAGCGACAGCGCCATGAACAGCATGGTCAGCTTGCCGGTGTGCTCGCGCGGCTCGGCCAGCATGTTGACGTTGTTCGATACCGCTTCCAGCCCGGTATAGGTGCCGCCGCCCTGCGCGTAGGCGAGCAGCAGGAAGGCCGCCATCGGCGCCCAGCCGATCGCGTTGCCCAGCGCGCGCGTGTCGGCCGCCATCTCCGGGATCAGGCGGCCGAACTCTCCTGCGTGGGCGAGGATGCCGTAGGCGATCAGCACGGCGTGGGTCGCGATGAAGCCGAGGAAAACCGGCAGCAGCACTTTGATCGCTTCCTTCATGCCGCGCAGGTTGAGCAGCATCAGCACGACGACGATCGCGAGGCCGGCGGCGAGCTTGTACTCGTGCAGCGCGACCGGCAGCAGGGAGAAAAGCGCGTCCACCCCGGCCGCGACCGAGATCGCGATCGTCAGCACGTAGTCCACCAGCAGCGCCGCGCCGGTGACCACGCCGGCGGTCGGGCCGAGCAGGCGCGTCGCCACGCGGTAGCCGCCGCCGCCGGTCGGGAACAGCTCGATCACCTGGTTGTAGGCGAGCGCGATGACGAACACCGTGACCACCGTGGCGAGCGCCAGATAGGGCCCGAGGTGGGTGTGGCTGCCGAGGGCGCGAAACGCCTCCTCCGGGCCGTAGCACGACGACGAGATGCCGTCGGCTCCCAGGCCCACCCAGGCGAAGAACGCCACCAGCGCGATGCTGTGCCGGGTCTTGTTCGACAGGGGGTCCAGCGGCGCCCCGAACACGGCCTGGCGCACGCCCCGGAAGAAGCTCAAGCCCCGAGGCTCCGTTCCAGGCGGCGGGCGAACACGGTCATTTCCTTTTCCGCCTGCTTGTCGCCTTTCGCATGCGCCGCGTCGATGCCGCGGCGGTACGCGTCGAGCGCGTCCGCCGCGCGCCCGCCATCCGCCAGCGCCTTGCCGAGCGCTTTCCAGGCCGCGGAGTAGCCGGGGTCGCGCGTCACCGCCTCGCGCAGATGGTCGGCCGCGCGCGCGTGCTCGCCCGCCTTGAGGTATTCGGCGCCGAGCGAGTAGCGCAGCAGCGCGTCGTCGCGCGGCGTGCCGAGCATCTTCTCCAGGTTCGCGATCAGCGGCGAGGGCATTTCGGCTAAGATGGGTGGACTGCCACGGCGATTTTACTCTCGGGCCGACGATGAAGACCGTAATCCAGTGTCAGGACGCCCCGGCGGCAATCGGAACCTACTCGCAGGCGGTGCGGGCCGGGGACACCGTCTACCTTTCCGGGCAGATCGGCCTCGACCCCGCGACCATGCAGCTGGTCGAGGGCATCGAGGCGCAGATCGAGCGCGTGTTCCGCAACTTGGCCGCGGTCGCGGCCGCGGCGGGCCTTGGACTGGAGCACGCGGTGCGCGTGACGGTCTACCTTACCGACCTCGGGCATTTCGGTAAGGTGAACGAGATCATGGCGCGCCACCTGACGGAGCCTTACCCGGCGCGCGCCGCGGTCGGCGTGGCCAGCCTGCCGCGCGGCGCCCTGGTCGAGATCGACGCTATCCTGCACGCGGGGTGAGCGCCGAAGCGAAGCTCGCCAAGCTCGGCATCCGGTCGCGCTTCGACCTGGTGCTGCACCTGCCGCTGCGCTACGAGGACGAGACCGCGCTCACGCCGCTGCGCGAGGCGCCGGCCGGCAAGCCGGTGCTGGTCGAGGCCGCGGTCAAGCGCGTGGAAGTGGCCTACCGCCCCAGGCGCCAGCTGGTGGTGCATGCCGAGTGCGACGGCGAGCCGCTCGCGCTGCGCTTCTTCAACTTCTACGGCAGCCAACTCAAGCAGTTCGAGCGCGCGGCCGAGCAGGGCCAGCGGGTGCGTGCGTTCGGCGAGGTCCGCCCCGGATGGTTCGGCGCCGAGATGGCGCATCCGCGCTATCGCGTCGTGCGCGAAGGCGAGCCGCTGTCGGAGGCATTGACCCCGATCTATCCCACCACCTCGGGGCTCGGCCAGCAGGCGCTGCGCAAGCAGGTGCTCGAGGCGCTGGCCGAGGCCGAGATCGAAGACACCCTGCCCGAGGCGATGCTCGCGCGCTACGGCCTCGCGCGCTTCGGCGACAGCGTGCGGCTGCTGCATCTGCCGCCGCCCGGCACCGACCTCGCCGCGCTCGCGCACCGTACCCACCCCGCCTGGCAGCGCATGAAGTTCGACGAGCTGCTGGCGCAGCAGCTGTCCTTGCGACTTGCCTATCGCGCGCGCCGCGGCCGCGCTGCGCCCGCGCTGGCATCGAACGGTCCGCTGCTGCGGCGCTTCCTCGGCAAGCTGCCGTTCCGGCTCACGCCGGCGCAGGCGCGGGTCATGGCCGAGGTGCTGCACGACCTCGCCGAGCCGCACCCGATGCAGCGCCTGCTGCAGGGCGACGTCGGCAGCGGCAAGACCATCATCGCCGCGATCGCCTGCCTGGCGGCCGCCGACGCCGGCCGCCAGGCGGCAGTGATGGCGCCCACCGAGCTGCTCGGCGAGCAGCACTTCCGCAAGTTCTCGGAGTGGCTCGCGCCGCTCGGGGTGAGCGTCGCCTGGCTGCACGGCGGCCTGTCGGTAAAGCAAAAGCGCGCCGCGCAGGAAGCGATCGCGGCGGGCGAAGTCGCGATCGCGGTAGGCACGCACGCGCTGTTCCAGCGCGGGGTCGCGTTCGCACGGCTCGGCCTCGCCGTGGTCGACGAGCAGCACCGCTTCGGCGTGCAGCAGCGGCTCAGCCTGCGCCGCAAAGGCGAGGCGCGCGCCGGCGCCGCGCCGCTCGTGCCGCACCAGCTGATGATGAGCGCGACGCCGATTCCGCGCACGCTCTCGATGAGCTACTACGCCGACCTCGACGTCTCGGTGATCGACCAGCTGCCCCCGGGCAGGCGCCCGGTGGCGACCCGTCTGGTGGCCGACGCCCGGCGCGGCGAGGTGCTGGCGCGCATCCGCGAGGCCTGCGCCGAATGCCAGCAGGCGTACTGGGTCTGTCCCGTGATCGAGGAGTCGAAGGAGGGCGAGCTGAAGACGGCGCTCGATACCTACGAAACGCTCACGCGCGAGCTGCCGCAGCTGCGCGTCGGGCTGGTGCACGGGCGCCTCGCGGCCGCGGACAAGGCCGCGGCGATGGAGGCTTTCGCGGCGGGCCGAGTGCAGCTGCTGGTGGCCACCACGGTGATCGAGGTGGGCGTGGACGTCCCGAACGCTTCGCTCATGGTGATCGAGCATGCGGAGCGCTTCGGCCTGGCGCAACTGCACCAGCTGCGGGGTCGCGTCGGGCGCGGCGCGCGCGAGAGCGTGTGCATCCTGCTCTACGCCGCGCCGCTCTCGGAGGGCGCGCGCGAGCGCCTAAAGATTGTGTTCGAGATTTCCGACGGATTCGAGATCGCGCGCCGGGACCTGCTGCTGCGCGGCCCGGGCGAGGTGCTCGGCGAGCGCCAGAGCGGAGTTCCGCTGCTGCGCTTCGCGGACCTGGAGCGTGACCAGGCGCTGGTGAGCGCCGCGCGCGAGGCGGCCGAGGGGCTGCTCGCGAGCGACCCCGAGCGCGCCCGGGCGCACGTCGCACGCTGGCTTTCCGGCCGGCAGGACTACGCGAAGGTCTGAGCTATGATCCCGGCTGCATGAACCTCGAGGTCATCGTCAGGCGGCTGGATGCCTACGAGCGCCTGATCCGGCTCGACAAGCCGATCGGCACGCTGCTGCTGCTGTGGCCGACCCTGTGGGCGGTGTGGCTGGCGTCGGACGGGCGTCCCGCGCCGCAGATCCTGATCGTATTCCTGCTCGGCACCTTGTTGATGCGCTCGGCGGGTTGCGCGATCAACGACTACGCCGACCGCAACTTCGATCCGCATGTCGAGCGCACCCGCAGCCGGCCGCTCGCTGCGCGCGAAATCTCGCCGGTCGAGGCGCTGGCGGTCGGCGCGGTCCTCGCGTTAATGGCGTTCGGCCTGGTGCTGTTCCTGAACCGCTTCGCGATCCTGCTTTCGCTGCTCGGGGTCGCAGTGGCCGCCAGCTACCCGTTCACCAAGCGCTTCTTCGCGCTGCCGCAGGCCTATCTCGGCATCGCCTTCGGCTTCGGCATCCCGATGGCCTACGCCGCGGTGCAGAACCGGCTGCCGGCGGAATGCTGGGCGCTGCTCGCGGCGAACGTGTTCTGGGCCGTGGCCTACGACACCGAATACGCGATGGTGGACCGCGACGACGATGCCAAAATCGGCATCCGCACCGCGGCGCTGACGCTCGGGCGCAATGACGTCGTGGCGGTGATGGCGTGCTACGCGGCGATGCTCGCGCTACTGCTTGGCATCGGCAGCGTGCGCCACATCGGCTGGCCCTACTACGTCGGCCTGGCGCTCGCCTGGGCGATGATGGGCTATCATTATTTCCTCATCCGCGACCGCTCGCGCGCGGGCTGCTTCAAGGCGTTCCGGCACAACAACTGGGTCGGCGCGGCCATTTTCGCGGGCATCGCGTTTTCCTATCCGATGGAGCTTCCCTGGCGATGAGCGACGCCGACACCTCGATCACCAGCTTCGATTTCAGCAACGGTCCGCTGCGCGGCACGCACCTGACGCTTTTCCCCGCCTGTCTGCAGCATCGCGGCGGCACCCTGCTGGAGACGATCCCACTGCGCGCGGTCGCGGCGCTACGCGTCGAGTTCTCGCGCCACGAGCGCCTGCTGGGCTGGGGCGCTGCGCTGGTCGCGATCGCGCTGGTGGTGATGCTGTTGTCGGGTCCGCTCGCGACGCTCGCCGGCGCCGCCGCGAAAGAGGTCGCGGGGCAGCTGCAGGGCAGCCCCAGCACCGCCGGACAAAGCGTCGCCGGGGTGGTGATTGCGTCGTTTGGTTTCCTGCAGACCTGCGCACGGCTGCTGCCGGTGGCGGCGGCAGGGCTGTTGCTCTCGGCTGCGGCGCTGTTCGCGCTCGGCTGGCTGGGGGCCACGACCCTCACCCTGTCCCTCGGGGCGGTCGAGCGCGCCTATGCGGTGCGCGGGCGCAACGCGATGCTGTACGACTTCGCCGAAGTGCTGAGCGAGCGCATCCTGAAGACTGGACCCTAGTGCGCTATGCCGATTTGCGCGGATTCCTCGCCCAGCTTGAAACGCTCGGCGAGCTCAAGCGCGTTAGCGCGAGCGTCTCGCCGCAGCTCGAGATGACGGAGATCTGCGACCGTGTGCTGCGCGCCGGCGGTCCCGCGATCCTGTTCGAGCGCCCCGCGGGACACTCAATGCCGGTGCTGGGCAACCTGTTCGGCACCGTGCGCCGCATCGCGCTCGCGATGGGCGTCGAGGCGGACGCCTCGCCCGCGCCTGCGCTGCGCGATATCGGCAAGCTGCTCGCCGCGCTGCGCGAGCCCGACCCGCCGAAGGGATTGCGCGACGTGTGGGACAAGCTGCCCGAGCTGCGCGGCCTGGTGTCGAAGGTGCTCGACATGGCGCCCAGGCAGGTCGGCTCCGCGCCCTGCCAGGAGGTGGTGCGCGAAGGCGCGCAAGTCGACCTCGGCCAGCTTCCGGTGCAGACCTGCTGGCCCGACGACGCCGGCCCGCTGATCACCTGGGGCCTGACCGTCACGCGCGGGCCGCACAAGCCGCGCGCGAATCTGGGCATCTACCGCCAGCAGGTGATCGCGCCCAACCGGGTCATCATGCGCTGGCTCGCGCATCGCGGCGGTGCGCTCGATTTCCGCGATCACGCGCTCGCGCATCCGGGCGAGCCGTTTCCGGTGGCGGTCGCGCTCGGTGCCGATCCGGCGACCATGCTGGCCGCGGTGACGCCGGTGCCTGACTCGCTCGGGGAATACCAGTTCGCGGGGCTTTTGCGCGGGGCGCGCACCGAGCTCGTGAAATGCCTCGGCAGCGTGCTGCAGGTGCCGGCGAGTGCCGAGATCGTGCTCGAAGGCGCCATCCATCCCGGCGACACGGCGCTCGAGGGCCCGTTTGGCGACCACACCGGCTACTACAACGAGGCCGAGCGCTTCCCGGTGCTGACGGTCGAGCGCGTGACCATGCGGCACGCCCCCATCTACCACTCCACCTACACCGGCAAGCCGCCCGACGAGCCGGCGATGCTCGGCGTGGCGCTGAACGAGGTGTTCGTGCCGCTGCTGGCGAAGCAGTTTCCGGAGATCGTCGACTTCTACCTGCCGCCCGAGGGTTGCTCCTACCGGCTCGCCGTGGTGAGCATGAGAAAGCAGTACCCGGGGCACGCCAAGCGGGTGATGTTCGGCATCTGGAGCTTCCTGCGCCAGTTCATGTACACCAAGTTCATCGTCGTGTGCGACGACGACATCGACGTGCGCAACTGGAAGGAAGTCATCTGGGCCATCACCACGCGGGTCGACCCGGCGCGCGACACGCTCATCGCCGAGCACACTCCGATCGACTACCTCGATTTCGCCAGTCCGGCGGCGGGGCTCGGTTCCAAGATGGGCATCGACGCGACTAACAAGTGGCCAGCCGAAACGAGCCGGACCTGGGGGCGCCCGATCGCGATGGATCCGGCAGTGCGCAACAAGGTCGATGCGATGTGGCGCGACCTCGGGCTCTAGGCCCGGGCCTAACCGCGCCGCCCGATCACCAGGCCGAGCAGCAGTCCGACGGCGCCTGCCACGCCCGCCGTTTTCCAGGGGTTCTCGTGCGCGTAGCGGTCGGTCGCGGCGGCCGCCGCCTTGGTCCTCTCGAGCAGCGCGCGCTCCGCTTCAGCGACTCTGGCTTTGGCGCTGCGAACGCTTTCTTCGAGCTTCGGGCGCAGGCTTTTTACCCGCTCGCTCGCGTCTGAAGCGGTCGCGCGCAACAGATCTTCCGCGTCCGACAGCACGACTTTGACGTCGGTGACCAGCTTCTCACGGCTGACGGATTCGTTGTTCATGATTGCTCCTTGAGTTACCGGTTGCTCACTTCCCAACGGCAGGCTAGCGCTTCGGTGCGACGACGGCTTGACGGCTGTCAATCGGCGCGGCGATCGCCGGCCCCCCCGGGGGGGGGTGTTGAGGTCGCCAAGTAACATGACATCACGCTTCAGCCGGCGTTCCCGACCAATCCGGTGGCCGGTCTCCGGGGCGGGGGTCGGCCAGAAGAATCGCCGAAATAGGGTGCCATAGCCCTTGAAACGATTCGGATTCGCCACTATTATTAGCACTCGCAATGGGCGAGTGCTAGCAACGCCCTGATTTGCCGGGGTTGGAGGTCTCCAACCCTTTGGTTATAAACAATTTCATTGTTTAGAAAGTGGAGAATCGCATGAAAATCCGTCCGCTGCATGATCGCGTGATCGTCAAGCGCATCGAAGAAGAACGCAAATCTGCCGGTGGGATCGTGATCCCCGACACCGCCGCCGAGAAGCCCGACCAAGGCGAAATTGTCGCCATCGGCAAGGGCAAGAAGGGCGACGACGGCAAGCTGATCCCGCTCGATGTCAAAGTCGGCGATCGCGTGCTGTTCGGCAAGTACTCCGGGCAGACCGTCAAGGTCAAGGGCGACGAACTCCTCGTGATGCGCGAGGAAGACATCATGGGCGTCATCGAAGGCGCCTGAGTCGTCGATCGACAGTCTATTCGAATCAACTAGGAGAAGGTTATGGCTGCAAAAGAAGTACGTTTCCATGAGAACGCGCGAAACCGCATGGTCCACGGCCTGAACATCCTGGCCGACGCGGTCAAGATCACGCTCGGGCCCAAGGGCCGCAACGTGGTGCTGGAGCGCTCGTTCGGCGCCCCGACGATCACCAAGGACGGAGTCTCCGTCGCGAAGGAGATCGAACTGAAGGACAAGTTCGAAAACATGGGCGCACAGATGGTGAAGGAAGTCGCCTCCAAGACGTCCGACATCGCCGGCGACGGCACCACCACCGCCACCGTGCTGGCACAGGCGATCGTGCGCGAGGGCATGAAGTTCGTCACCTCGGGCATGAACCCGATGGACCTCAAGCGCGGCATCGACAAGGCGGTCTCGGCAGTGGTCGAGGAGCTGAAGAAGGTTTCCAAGCCTTGCACGACCTCTAAGGAAATCGCCCAGGTCGGCTCGATTTCGGCCAACGCCGACGCCGACATCGGCAAGATCATCGCCGACTCGATGGACAAGGTCGGCAAGGAAGGCGTGATCACGGTCGAGGACGGCAAGTCGCTCAACAACGAGCTCGACCTGGTCGAGGGCATGCAATTCGACCGCGGCTACCTGTCGCCATACTTCATCAACAACCCCGAGAAGCAGATCTCGGTGCTGGAGGACCCCTACGTCCTGCTGCACGACAAGAAGATTTCGTCGATCCGCGAGCTGCTGCCGCTGCTGGAGCAGGTCGCCAAGGCGGGCAAGCCGCTGCTGATCATCGCCGAGGAAGTCGAGGGCGAAGCGCTCGCGACCCTGGTGGTGAACAACATCCGCGGCATCCTCAAGACCTGCGCGGTCAAGGCGCCGGGCTTCGGCGACCGCCGCAAGGCGATGCTGGAGGACATGGCGGTGCTCACCGGCGGCACGGTGATCAGCGAAGAGCTCGGGCTCAAGCTCGAGAATGCGACGCTGAAAGACCTGGGCCGGGCGAAGAAGGTCGAGGCCGCGAAGGAAAACACCACGATCATCGACGGCGCGGGCGAGAAGAAGCAGATCGAGGCGCGGGTCAAGCAGATCCGGGTCCAGATCGACGAGGCGACCAGCGACTACGACAAGGAGAAGCTGCAGGAGCGCGTAGCGAAGCTCGCCGGCGGAGTGGCGGTGATCAAGGTCGGCGCCGCGACCGAAGTCGAGATGAAGGAAAAGAAGGCCCGCGTCGAGGACGCGCTGCACGCGACCCGTGCGGCAGTCGAGGAAGGCGTGGTCCCGGGCGGCGGTGTCGCCCTGGTGCGCGCCCGTCAGTCGCTCAAGAACCTCAAGGGCGATAACCACGACCAGGACGCCGGCATCAAGATCGTGCTGCGCGCGCTGGAAGAGCCGATGCGCCTGATCGTCGCCAACGCGGGCGCCGAGCCCTCGGTGGTGGTGAACAAGGTGCTCGAGGGCAAGGGCAACTACGGCTACAACGCGCAGACCGACGAGTACGGCGATCTGGTCGAGATGGGCGTGATCGATCCGACCAAGGTGACCCGCACCGCGCTGCAAAACGCGGCTTCGGTTGCCGGCCTGATGCTCACGACCGACGCCATGGTGGCGGAGCAAGTCGAGGAGAAGAAAGGCGGCGGCGGAATGCCCGACATGGGCGGCATGGGCGGCATGGGCGGCATGGACATGTAACCAGGCCTCACGGCCGATTTGGGAAAGGGGCGCTTCGGCGCCCCTTTTTCTTTTGTGCTTCTGCCTTTGCCGTATAATTCGCGTCTCCCAAATCGCGCCGCCGCACCCGGGCGCGTCCGGCACGGCCAAGTAGCTCAGTTGGTAGAGCAGAGGACTGAAAATCCTTGTGTCGGTGGTTCGATTCCGCCCTTGGCCACCATCTTGCGAATTGTCCTTTGTCGCGGTGCAGGGCGTATCATCGGTGGCGAGCGTCCCGCATCGGTGTGAACGCGAAATCGAGCGATTGTATCGGGGGTCACGCGTAGCGCAATGCAATCCGCGCCCGACACAGGTCCGACGAAGCGTCGGCAGCGCCGTTGGCGCAGTGAAGTCATGTTGCGGCCGCAGGGCCTGCTCGCGCTGCTCGCTCTCGCGCTCTGCGCCCAGGCGGCACGGGCGGACGTCTACCTCGAGATGCAGAAGAACGGTACCCTGCTGCTGAGCGACCGGCCGCTGTCGGCGAGCGCGCGCCGGATCCAGGTCGACCGCTCGGTGCCTCGAACGCTGCCGCGCGACGCGCAGATCCGCCGCGCTGCCGAGCGCCATGGCGTGGACCCGCTGCTCGTGCACGCGGTGGTGCGCGCCGAATCGGGCTACGACCCGAAGGCGGTGTCGCCCAAGGGCGCGGCCGGGCTGATGCAGCTCATGCCGGAAACCGCGCGCCGTTACGGCGTCACCGACCGCTTCGATCCGGCCGCCAACCTCGACGGTGGCGTGCGCTATCTGCGCGATCTGCTCGGCGTCTTCGGCGGCGACGTCGCGCTCGCGCTCGCGGCATACAACGCCGGCGAACAGTCGGTGCTTCGCGCCGGCGGACGCGTGCCCGACTACCGGGAGACGGCCACGTACGTGCGCCGCGTGCGCCTGTACTACAGGGGGCTGGTCGAGTCTTCCCGCTCGCGACGCTAGCGGCCGACCGACGGGATTCGAATGCACATCGAGCGCGAGCTCAAGTTTCGGCTTTCCGCGCACGCCGGGGGTCGGCTGTGGGCGCTGCTTCCCGGCGTTCCGGTCGCGCGGCGCCGGCGCCTGGACAGCCGCTATTTCGATACGCCAGACTTACGGCTGCGCGACGCGCGCTCGGCGTTGCGCCTGCGTCGCGACGGGCGCAAGCGAATCATGTGCTTCAAGAGCGAGTCGCCCGGGGCGCTCGGCGTGCCGCAGCGCTGGGAGTGGGAAGCGCCTGCGCCGCAAGG
>DAHVFK010000430.1 GCA_027317055.1 Betaproteobacteria bacterium
GGCGAGGCGATCGCGCGCTACCACTCCGCCGACCCGGCGCGGGGCAGGCCGTATCGCGAAGCGGTGCTGGCGGCGTGGCACGGCGGAGCTGGCGCGGTGGCGGCGCGTGGCCCGGCGCGGGCCGTGCGGCTGGTGTTCGCGGGAGTGCAGGTGTTCGTGCCCGGCGGGCCGCCGGGGCCGGCGCGGGCCGGATTGCCGCTTGTGTTCACGCCGTGAGCGGCGCACGCCTGAGAACAGGGCTGCTGTGGCTGCTCGACGGGCCGTGGCCGACGCGCGAGCGCGCGGTCGCGTGGTGCGGTCGCGTGGTACCGTGTGCTTTCGGCGCATCCGGCCGCCGTCTAGTTCGCCACCGGCTTGCCGACCCGCCGAGGATGAAACCCCTGGCACTGTTCATCGTCATCGCGAGGCGCGCAGCGCCGTGGCGATCCAGGCGGGCCGCTCCGTGCCTCACGCCTGGATCGCCACGCCGCCAAGCGGCGGCTTGCGATGACGGGCGAGCCCAGGGCTTGTTTCTCTCTAGGCACGACCCGGCCGACAGCCTGGCCGATATTGTCGAGAACGCCGAGCAGGTCGAGCGCTACATCGCCGGCATGGACCGGCAGGCGTTCGAGCGCAACGGGCTGGCACGTGATGGCGTAGAGCGCTGCCTGGAGCGCGTATGCGAGGCGGCGCACCGACTTGGGAAGCGGGCCGCCGAGCTGATGCCGGGCCAGCCCTGGGCCGACATCCGCGGCATGGGCAACCGGCTGCGCCATGCCTACGATCGTGTCAGCCTCAACGTGGTTTGGAACGCGGCCCACCATGACCTGCCGGGGCTGACGGCCGATGCTCGGCGGGTGCTGGAACGGCTACGGGCGGGACGGGGCGATGCCGGCTGATCCGTCGCGACCTCGCGCTAGCAGGTGGAACACCCCGATGGGTGATCCCACGAGCCTGGAGTTTATCGGAGGCGCCTTCTCGATTTATACCAATCCGCTTAGAGTCCGTCTCGAATCGGTTCGTCAACGTGCCAGCCTTCGCAGCAGCAGGATAGCGGAAGCGGCGTAGAGGAAGGCCTCTGCCGAGGCGATGGTGGCCTCGACGTCCTTGGCCAGCCGTCGGTTGCGGTTGATCCAGGCGAAGAAGCGCTCGACCACCCACCGGCGGGCGTGCACGGCGAAACCGACCTGTCCCTCGGGCTTGCGCACGATTTCGACGCGGATTGAGCTGGCCGATGCGACACGGGGGCCCTGGTACCCCGCATCGGCAAAGGCGAGTTGTACGAACGGCCAGCTCGGGCGCGATGCGCGCAGCAGCGGCCCGGCACCATCGCGGTCCTGAATGTCGGCCGCATGAGCCTGGAGCTTGAGCGCCCGGCCATCGGTATCCACCATCGCGTGCCGCTTGCGGCCTTTGATCTGTAGAGTCGAGGACGGGCGCGGTGGCACTGCCCCGTTTCCCGTCCCCGCTCATCAAACCGGACGTGCGGATTTCCCGCATCCGGCTTTCCGACTGGCTTCACCGCAAGGCCCACGGCGACGACCGGCTGCGCTCGCGTCGAAGGCATCGGACGGCCAACTCCCCGTAGACATGTTCGCGGGAGAACTGGTCCGTTCCACGCCCTTGCACTTTGTGACGTTGACGGAGGAAGTGCCGCGTCCGGTCATAGACATGCTGATCGACGGCCTCGTATGCCGACGCGAGAGCACCGTAGGAGAAGTAGGCAGACCAGCCGCGCAAAACGCGGTTCAGTCGGGACCTTACCTCGTCCCAAGTGCCCTTGTTGCCGGGCACCAGCAGTTCGCCGACCCTCAGTTTGACCCGCTGCACGCTCTTCTTGGACGGGCTTGCCCCCAGGTACCAACGACCACCATTGGGGAGGTGGCGCGGTCCCAGTGTGTAGCCAAGGAAGTCGAAGCCTTCGCGCCGGGCATCCTTCACCGAGGTTTTCGCCTCGTTGAGCGTCAGCCCGAGCTTCGTCATCACCGCCTTCGTCCAGGTCAGCGCTTCGGCCGCGTGTCCGCGGCTGAGGATGACAAAGTCGTCGGCATAGGAGACGACGTGCGCGTGGAACGCCTCGCCGCGTCCCGTCAGGCGCCAATGCTTCAGGAACCGGTTCATGTAGATGACGGAGAGCAGCGGACTGGCGACCCCACCCTGGGGTGTGCCGCGCGTGTTGCTCTTGCCGCCGCTCATGCGCCGTTTCCCGTCGCCATCCCGCTCCTCGACCGGCACTTGCAGCCACAGTTTGATAAGCCGCAGCACATTCCGGTCGACGACGCGGCGGGCCACCGATCTGAGGAGGTCCGCGTGCGGGATCGTATCGAAATACTTCGACAAGTCGGCGTCGACGACGTCGGTATAGCCCCGGCATAGCAGCCGGTGCGTCTCCTTGACGGCATCGATCGCGCTCCGACGCGGCCGATAGCCGTAAGCACTGTCCTCGAAGTCCGCCTCGAAGATCGGCCCCAGCACGATCCTGGCCGCCGCCTGAACCACCCGGTCCCGGATCGTCGGGATGCCGAGTGGACGTTCGCCGCCGCCTGGCTTTGGGATCATCACCCGCCGCACCGGATCAGGCTGGTAAGTCCTCGAGACGAGGTCCTCACGCAAGCCCGCCAGCCACCCATCCAAACCCGCCGCCTCGATCTGTCCGAAGGTCGCCCCATCCACGCCTGGCGCACCCGCGTTGGCGCGGGCAAGCGTATAGGCTCGGAGAAGGATGTCCTCACGGCAGATCTTGTCGTAGAGGATGTAGAAGCGGAAAGCGGGCTCCGCCTTCGCCTTGCGATACAGCTTTCTCTGAAGGCTCCTGATCTTATCGGGTGTTTGCAGGCTCATCGCCAATCACCCCCACCTTGCCCACGTCGAAAGCACACCAGAAGTCAGGGTCCTTTCCTCTGCCGGAGTTACCCGGCTTCGACGGTCATACGACCCTGTCCGACACCCGTCCAATCCACCGCTCCGAAGCGGTGTTGAAGCCGCGACCTCCGACCCGGACGGGTCTCCCTCGATTACCCGCATCACCATTCCAACGTGCTGTGTCCAATACCCCGGCAGACCGGGCAGGTGCGTGCGTCGATTGCTTCCCTGTCCGCGCGGCCTTCCCCGAGCAAAAGGCGGGTCGGCGTCTGCATCGACTCTTTCGAGGCCTGCTCGAACTTCACTCGCGTTACGGCCCGTTGGATCGCTCGGCCGCCCAAGGCGGCCTTTGTCACGAGGCTTCGACCCGGCCAGTTGCCCAGCCGAGCCGCTCGTCAGCTTCCGGATCAATCGACAACTCTCCGGATGGAACCTTCCTCCATCGATGATGCGCGCCTTCGAGGCGCACTCTTGCCGCCATCGTAGCCCCGCACGCCACCGCTCTCGGTCGTCTTGACGCTCTGGCTGTCGATGACGGCCGCCGTCGGGCTCGCCTCGCGCCCGACTCGCTCGCGGTCCCGCATGACCAGGTGGTG
>DAHVFK010000431.1 GCA_027317055.1 Betaproteobacteria bacterium
GTTCGCCGACGACCTGCTGCGCGCGCACGCGGCGACGCGCAGCGTGAAGCTGCGCCGCGGTCTAACGAAAGCGCTGTTCGTCAAGTTCCGCATGACGCCGAACTTCGAAAGCAGCCAGGCGAGGAAGTATCGTCCGCTGGTGGAGAAATATGCGGCGCAAAACAACCTCAGCCCAAGCCTCGTGTTCGCCATCATCCGCGCCGAGAGCAATTTCAACCCATTCGCGGTCAGCTCCGCGCCCGCCTACGGAATGATGCAGCTCGTGCCGGCGAGCGGCGGCCGGGCGGCTTACCGTCGCGTCAGCGGTCGGGACGAGATGCCCACGCGCGAGTTTCTGTTCGACGCCGGCAATAACATCGAGCTCGGCACCGCGTACATGGGACTCTTGTTTCAGGACCAGCTCGACGTCGTCGCCAATCCGGTCTCGCGGGAATATTGCGTGATTTCAGCCTACAACACCGGGCCCGGCAACGTCTTGCGCGCCTTTGCCGCGGACCGCGCGGCGGCGGTGAATCGCATCAACGCGATGCAGCCCCCCGCCGTATTCGATCGCCTGCGACGCCACCTTCCCTACCATGAGACGCGCCGCTACCTGGTGAGGGTAGTCAACTTTCGCCGCGAGTTCCTGAGCTTCGGGAACTAGGCCGCAGCGCAGCTCACTCGACGGTGACCGACTTCGCCAGATTACGCGGCTTGTCGACGTCGGTGCCGCGCGCCAGCGCGGCGTGGTAGGCGAGCAGCTGCAGCGGCACCACGTGCAGGATCGGCGACAGCGGACCCGCATGCTCTGGGAGGCGGATCACGTGCACCGTGTCGCTCGCTTCGATCTGCGTTTCGCGATCGGCAAAGACGTACAGCTCGCCGCCGCGGGCGCGCACCTCCTGCAGGTTGGACTTGAGCTTCTCCACCAGTGCGTCACCCGGCGCCACCGCCACCACGGGCATGTCGCGGTCGACCAGCGCCAGCGGCCCGTGCTTGAGCTCGCCGGCGGCATAGGCCTCGGCATGAATGTAGGAAATCTCCTTCAGCTTGAGCGCGCCTTCCATGGCGATAGGCCAGTGGATACCGCGCCCCAGGAACAGGACATGCTGCTTCTGCGCGAAGCGCGCGGCCCACCGCTCGACTTCTGGCTCGGTTTCAAGCACCTTGCCGAGCGCGGCCGGCACGTGCCGCAGCGCCTTGAGCAGCCCGTCCTCGGCCTGCGGCGAAAGGTGGCGCCCGAGCTTCGCCAGCACCAGCACGAGCAGGAACAGCGCCCCGAGCTGGGTGGTAAAGGCCTTGGTCGAAGCAACGCCGATCTCGGGGCCGGCGCGCGTTAGGAAGCGCAGGCGCGAAACGCGCACGAGCGAGCTTTCCGGCACGTTGCAGATCGATAGCGTGCGCTCGATGCCGAGCGATTTCGCGTACTCCAGCGCCGCTAGCGTATCGGCCGTCTCGCCCGACTGCGAGATGGTGACGAACAGCCCGCGCCGGTCCGGAACCACCGCTCGATAGCGGTATTCGCTCGCGATGTCCACCTGCGCCGGCAGGTGCGCGATCGACTCGAGCCAGTAGCGCGCTACCATCCCCGCGTGGTAGCTCGTGCCGCAGGCGACGATTTGCACGGAAGAGACGTCCTTCAGCATTGCCGCCGCCTCCGCACCGAACAGGCCCGGCTGCACCGAATTCGCGGCTGCGACCGCCTCGAGCGTATTGGCGAGCGCTCCCGGCTGCTCGAAGATCTCTTTCTGCATGTAGTGCCGGTACGGCCCGAGCTCGACCGCCTGCGCGGTCATCTCCGATAGGTGCGCCGCACGCTCGACGCGGATTCCGCGCGCGTCGAGGACGCGCACCCCGTCCGGGCGGATCTCGGCGCAGTCGCCGTCTTCGAGATAGACCACGCGCGAAGTGACCTGGATAAGCGCCGAAGCGTCCGAGGCGGCAAAGCTTTCGCCCTCGCCCAGGCCGAGCAGCAACGGGGCGCCCTTGCGCGCCAGCGCGACGACGTGCGGATCGTCTTCCGAAACCACTGCGATCGCGAATGCGCCCACCAGCTCGCTTGCGGTCTTGCATACCGCGGAGAGCAGATCAGGGCTGGTCCTGCGCAGGTGGGCAACGAGATGCGCGATGACCTCGCTGTCGGTTTCCGAGGCAAAGACGTAGCCTTCGCCCGTCAGGCGCGTGCGAATCTGCTCGTGGTTCTCGATGATGCCGTTGTGAACCACGGCGAGGCCGCCGGAAACATGCGGATGCGCGTTCTTCTCGCTCGGAGCTCCGTGCGTGGCCCAGCGCGTGTGGGCAATTCCGGTTTCGCTGACGAGCTTGTGCGCGTCTATCTGCGCCGCGAGCTCGGCGACGCGGCCCGCGGCGCGCAGCCGCTTGAGCTGCGGCCTATCTTGCGCGCCCAGCACCGCGACGCCCGCTGAATCGTAGCCGCGATACTCGAGTCGTCGCAGGCCCTCGACCAGGACCGGAACGATGTCGCGGCGCGATGCCGCGGCGACGATTCCGCACATGCCGTCAGCTCTTCTTCCTGTTCGGCTTCCAGGCCGGAATCGAAACCTGCTTCGCGCGCGCGACGGTGAGCTGCCCTGCCGGGGTGTCCTTGCTGATGGTCGAGCCGGCGCCGATGTACGAGCCTTTGGCGATCCTGATGGGCGCCACCAGGGTCGCATCCGAACCGATGAAGCAGTCGTCCTCGATCACGGTTCGGTGCTTGGCCGCGCCGTCATAGTTGCAGGTAATGGCTCCCGCGCCGATATTGACCCGCGCGCCGACCTCCGAGTCCCCGATGTACGCGAGGTGATTGGCCTTGGAGCCGGCGCCGAAGCGGCTCGCCTTCACTTCGACGAAGTTGCCGATGTGCACGCCCTCGCCGAGGCTTGCGCCCGGACGCAGCCGCGCGTAGGGCCCGACGCGGCAGCGTGCGCCGACCTCGGCGTCCTCCAGCATCGAAAAGGCGAGCACCTCGGTTTCAGCGGCGATGGTCACGTTGCGCAGCACGCAGTTTGGCCCGACGCGTACCCCGTCTCCAAGCCGTACCTGCCCTTCGAACAGGCAGTTCACGTCAAGTACGACGTCGCGCCCGCACTCCAGGCTGCCGCGCACGTCGATGCGCGCGGAATCCGCGAGCGTTACGCCGGCCTCGAGCAGGCGCCCGGCTTCGCGGCGCTGGACCTCGCGCTCGAGCGCGGCCAGCTCGCGCTTGGAATTCACCCCAGCGACCTCGGCCCAGACGCGCGCCTTCACCGCCGCCACCGCGACGCCGTCGTGCACCGCGAGGCCTACCACGTCGGTGAGGTAGTACTCCTTCTGTGCATTGTGGTTGCGAACGTCCCCCAACCATTTGCCGAGCCGCTTGGCCGGCGCGCAGAGAAAGCCCGCGTTCACCTCGCGCAGGTCGAGCTCCGTCGCCGTCGCATCGCGCTGTTCGACCACACGCAGCACCTCGCCC
>DAHVFK010000432.1 GCA_027317055.1 Betaproteobacteria bacterium
CCTTGGCCGCCCAGTCACGAGACGAGCCGGTGCCGTATTCCTTGCCGCCGATGATGACCAGCGGCACGCCCTCGCGCTGGTAGCGCATCGCCGCGTCGTAGATCGGCATCTGCTGGCCCGACGGCAGGTGCTTCGTCACGCCGCCCTCGACGCCGGGCGTCATTTCGTTCCGGATGCGGATATTCGCGAACGTCCCCCGCATCATCACTTCATGGTTGCCGCGCCGCGCGCCGTAGCTGTTGAAATCCACCACCGAAACGTCGTTCTCCTGCAGGTAGATGCCTGCGGGGGAGGTCGGCTTGATCGAGCCCGCCGGCGAAATGTGGTCGGTGGTGACCGAGTCGCCGAAGATTCCGAGAATGTGGGCGCCGGCGATCCCGGCGACCTTCGCCGGCTGCATGCGAAAGTCCTCGAAGAACGGCGGCTCGGCGATGTAGGTCGACTCGGGCCAGCTGTAGACCTGGCCGGACGGAGCGGAAATCTTTTTCCACAGCGGGGTCGCGTCGGCGAGGCCCGAGTACAGGCGGCGGAAGGTCTTGGCGTCCATGGCGAGCCTCATCAGCGCCGCGACTTCATCGTGCGACGGCCAGATGTGGCCGATATAGACGTCCTGTCCGTCCTTCGACTTGCCGAGCGGCTCGGTGCGGAAGTCCTTCAGCATCGTGCCGGCAATCGCGTAGGCCACCACCAGCGGCGGGCTGCCGAGGAAGTTGGCGCGCAGGTTGGGATGGATGCGCGCCTCGAAATTGCGGTTGCCCGAGAGCACCGCGGCGCACACCAGGTCGTTCTTGACCACCGCTTCCTCGATCGGCTGCGCGAGCGGCCCGGCGTTGCCGATGCAGGTCGTGCAGCCGTAGCCGGCGAGGTAGAACCCGAGCTTCTCGAGGTAAGGCAGCAGCCCGGACTTGGTCAAGTATTCGGTCACGACGCGCGATCCCGGCGCGAGCGAAGTCTTGATGTGCGGCTTGACCTTCAGCCCGAGCTCGACAGCCTTCTTGGCCAGCAGCCCGGCGGCGAGCAGCACCCCGGGATTGGAGGTATTGGTGCAGGAGGTGATCGCGGCGATCAGCACGTCGCCCGAGCCGATATCGATGCCGTCGAAGGTTTTGAAGCGCTTGCCGAGATCCTCGGGTTTCTTGGCGAAGCCGTTCTCGGCCACCGGCTTGGCGTAAAGGCTGGTGAAAGTGCTCTTTACCCGCTCCAGCCCGATGCGGTCCTGCGGCCGCTTGGGCCCCGCGAGCGAGGGCATGACCGACGACAGGTCGAGCTCGAGCGTCTGGCTGTAGTCGATGCTGCCGTCGGCCGGCATGCCGAACAGCCCCTGCGCCTTGAAATAGGCTTCCAGCGCGTCGATTTCGGCGTCGGTGCGGCCGGTGCCGTGGAAATAGTCGAGCGTCTTGTCGTCCACCGGGAAGAAGCCCATGGTCGCGCCGTACTCCGGCGCCATGTTGGCGAGCGTCGCGCGGTCCGGAACCGTAAGCGAGGCGGCACCGGCGCCGAAGAACTCGACGAACTTGCCCACCACCTTGGCCTTGCGCAGCATTTCGGTCACGGTGAGGACCAGGTCGGTCGCGGTGCAGGCCGGGTGCAGCCTGCCCTTGAGGTGCACGCCGACCACGTCCGGCGTCAGGAAGTACACCGGCTGGCCGAGCATGCCGGCCTCGGCTTCGATGCCGCCGACGCCCCAGCCCACCACGCCGATGCCGTTGATCATCGTGGTGTGGCTGTCGGTGCCGACCAGCGTGTCGGGGTAGTACACGCCGTCCCTGGACTTGTGCACGCCGCGCGCGAGGTACTCGAGGTTGACCTGGTGCACGATGCCGATGCCCGGCGGAACCACCTTGAACGTGTCGAAGGCCTGCATGCCCCACTTCATGAATTGGTAGCGCTCCTGGTTGCGCTTGAATTCGAGCCGCATGTTGAGGTCGAGCGCGTTCTTCGATCCGTAGTGGTCGACTTGCACCGAGTGGTCGACCACCAGGTCGACCGGCACCAGCGGCTCGATAAGCTTGGGGTTGTTGCCCATCTTGTGCGCCACGCTGCGCATCGCGGCGAGGTCGACGAGCAGCGGCACGCCGGTGAAGTCCTGCAGCACGATGCGCGCCAGCACGAACGGGATCTCGTCGGTGCGCGGCGCGTTCGGACGCCAGCCGGCGAGCTGGCGCACGTGCGCCTCGGTGATCTTCTTGCCGTCGCAGTTCCTCAGCACCGATTCGAGCACGATGCGCACCGAGACCGGCAGCCGATCGATCTTCAGCCCGAGCGCCTTGCCCAGCTGCTTGAGCGAGTAGAACGTCCCGTTCTTCAGCGGCTGCAGGGTGTTGTGGAGGTTGTGCGGCATGTTCAGGATCCCTTTCTCGATTGCAGGTACCGCGCGAAGCTGCGGCTGCGATAGGCGCCGCTGGCGACATACTCGCCCAGCAGCATGAATTCCTTCGGGTCGTAGAGGGCGCCGCGCTGTGTGACCAGCACCTTGCCGTCCAGGCCGTAGAAGATGAAGGTCGGCGTGTAGCGGATGCCGGCGGCGCGCGCGAACTCCTTCTCGATCTGGTTCTTGCCGTCGAAGCCGGTGATCTGCTGGTCGCCGCGGGTGTCGATCTGAAATACCTGGAAATGTTTGCGATAGTAAGTCTGCACGTCGGGGCGCGACAGGACCTCGCGCTTCATGCGCGCGCAGTAAGGGCAGTCGTCGAACTCGTACATCACCACGATCGCCTGCTTGCCCGCCTTCTTTGCATCCGCCGCCTCGGCTTTGAGGTCGCCTAGGAAGGGGTGGAAGAAGTAATCGATCGGGTCGCGGTACGCGGTCGTCGGCGCGGCCTGCGCGGCAGGCACGAGCAGGAACAGCAGAAGCAGCGAAAGGCTGCGAATTTCACGAAGCATACTTGTTCAACTCCTCCAGCACGCGTGTGCGCTCTTCGAGCAGGGCGGCGAGCTGCTCGTCGCAGCGCGCGATCGGCGTCGGGTAGTCGCGCACGAGTCGCGAGAGTTCGGCCAGCCTGTGCTCGAGTCGATTCGCCTCATCAGTCGATAGCTTGCGCTGCGACACATTCCACCCTAGATCGCGAACAGGTCGACGAACTCGTCCGCCGGCATGGCGTGCAGCCGGCCGGCGTCCATGCAGGCCTCGAGGATCGCATTCTGCTGCTTCGATGGGAAGCGGCGCGCAAGGTTTCGCTTGAATTTCTCCACCAGCATCGGCATGCCTTCCTTGCGCCGGCGCTTGTGGCCGATCGGGTATTCGCACACGAACTCGCCCAGCTTCCTGCCGTCCTTGAACTCGACCGTCAGCGCGTTGGCGATCGAGCGCTTGTCGGGGTCGTGATAGTCGCGCGTAAAGCCCTTGTCCTCGACGCAGGTAATCCTGGCGCGC
>DAHVFK010000433.1 GCA_027317055.1 Betaproteobacteria bacterium
GTCGTGCAACTGGCGCGCGAGCGTCGCGCCGTCGGCGTAGTGGCCCCCGCCGAGGAACGCGTCTGCCCCGGACGAGATGACCTTGTTGATGACCGCGGTGAAGTCCGTGGTCGACGGCGGATAGGACTCATCTAGCGCGACCGTGAAGCCGGCCTCCTCGGCCTGCTTGCGTGCCGCCGACACTACCGCTTTTGAGAACGGGTCGTCCGAGTAGACAAACGCGACTTTGGCGTGCGGGTCGTGCTCCTTCAGCTCCGCGATCGGGCCGCTCAGGTACTGGTCGGCCGCGCTGAGGACCTGGAACAGGTACTTGTTGCCGAGCTTGAAGATCTTGCCCTCCGCGCCGCCGCCGTCCATCATGATTTTGCCGTACTGCTCGCTGATCACCGCCGCGGTCGCCGTGAGGCCGGACGAGTAGGGGCTGAGCAGGAACTGCGCCTTGTCCTGCAGAATGAGCCGCGTGTAAAGCTGCTGCACGCGCCCGCCCTGCGACTGGTCGTCGTACTCGACGAAGCGCACCTTGTAGTCTTTGTTGCCGACCTTGATGCCGCCCCTGGCGTTCACCTGGTCGCGCCACAGCTCGGCGCCGTGCAGCTGGCTGACCGAGTCGACATTGAGCGGACCGGTCTTCGAGACCGTCATGCCGATCGTGATGGTGCGGGCGGCGGCGTATGCCGGCACCGCCGTGAATGCGCCGAGCGCCGCGATGAGCCAAAGCTTTTTCATGGGTTGCTCCTCCAAGACTTGATCTGAAAAATGAACCTCCGGTGGGGCTTCGCCGCGGCGAAGCTTGCGAACTGTTATATCGAGAGTATCTTATGCTTGACTTAATTTTGCCTTGCGTTTAGCCGTGGCCTTCGTCAAGCATTGCTCGTCTCTGACGCGCAAGACAGATATCATCACGTCATGAGCAACGAGAACGCAGTCGAGCTGACGCGAACACTGCTGCAGTTCGACACCGTGAATCCGCCCGGACGCGAGCGCGACTGCGCGCATCATGCGGGCGGGCTGCTCGAGGATTGGGGCTACGCGGTGGAGTACCAGGAGTTCGAGCCCGGCCGCACCAGCGTGATTGCGCGCGCGGGCGGCTCGGACGCGAAGGCGCCGCTATGCCTCACCGGTCATCTCGACGTAGTGCCGCTCGGCACGCGCAAATGGGCCAGGGACCCCTTTGCGGGCGAAAGCGACGGCGACCGGCTCTACGGGCGCGGGTCGTCCGACATGAAGGCGGGCGTCGCTGCCATGCTGCTCGCGGCCAAGGGCTTCGCCGGCAAGCTCGCCGGCACGCCCGGCGTGGTGCTGGTGCTGACCGCATCGGAGGAAAACGGCTGCATCGGCTCGCGCCACCTTGCCGAACTGCCGGCGCTGATGGGAAAGGCCGGCGCGATCGTGGTCGGCGAGCCGAGCGCGAACCAGCCCTACGTCGGGCACAAGGGCTCGCTCAAGTTCCACGCCGAGTTCCGCGGCGTGTCGGCGCACGGCTCGATGCCCGAGCTGGGGGAAAACGCGATCTACAAGGCGGCGCGCGCGGTCGCGGCGCTGGAGAAGTTCGACTTCCGCGCCCACCCCCACCCGGTGATGGGCGCGCCGACGATGAACGTCGGCACGATCGAGGGCGGCGCGGGGGTGAACCTGGTGCCTGACTCGGCGCGGATCGGAGTCGACATTCGCACCGTGCCCGGCATGGACCACGCCGCGCTGCGCGCGCGCCTGGCGCAGCTGCTGGGCGAGGCCGAGCTCGACGTGTTCTCCGACCTGCAGCCGGTGTGGACCGAGCCGGACGAGGCCTGGATGCGGCGCGTGTTCGAGATCTGCAACGCCGAGCTCGGCGCGGCGCCCGAAGTGAAAACCGCGAGCTACATGACCGACGCGGCTAACCTGCTCAAGGTCTACCGCGGCGCGCCTACCGTGGTGCTGGGGCCGGGCGAGCCGCAGCAGGCGCACCAGACCGACGAGTACTGCAGCATGGAGAGAATCCGCCAGTCGGTCGCGCTGTACGAGGCGCTGATCCGCGACTGGACGCTCAACCCCTGATCAGCTCCAGCAGCTGATCCATCGTTTCGTCGGCCCAGCGCTCCGGATCCTTTTCGATCACGGCCTCGCCCTTGGCGACGAGCTCCGGCGCGATCTTGCGCCGCAGGCACCAGCCGCGCCAGAACTCCTTGATTTCTTCCGCTGAAATATCCATGGCAGGGCGATCCTACACCAGGAGCGAGGTTAGAATCAGCGCGTTTTTCGCCTGGAGAACGTGTTGCGCATCTGTATTTTCGGGGCCGGCGCGATCGGCAGCCATTTCGCCGCCCGGCTCGCGGCCGTGGGCAACGAGGTCTCGGTGCTCGCGCGCGGCGCGCCGCTCGAGGCGCTGCGCGCCGAAGGCGTCACGCTAGTCTCGGGCGCGGAGCGGGTGGGCGCGCGCGTGCGCGCGAGCGATCGCCCGGCCGAGCTTGGGGCGCAGGATTTCGTGCTGCTGACGGTCAAGGCGACCGCGCTCGGCGAGGCCGCCGACGGCCTCGCGCCGCTGCTCGGGGCGGACACCGCGGTGGTGTTCTGCCAGAACGGGATCCCGTGGTGGTACGCGCTCGGGCTTTCGCCCGTGCGGCCGCGCCCGCCCGATCTCTCGCGTCTCGACCCGGGCGGCAGGCTCGCGCGCGCGGTCGCGCCCGAGCGTGTGATCGGCGCGGTGGTCTATTCGGCCAACGAGGTGACCGCGCCCGGCGTGGTCGAGAACCACACCCCGGGGCGCAACATGCTGGTGATCGGGGCGGCCGACGATAGCGCCACGCCGCAGGTCGCGGCACTGCGCATCGCGCTCGACGCGGCGCAATTGCATTCGCCGGCCACGGATGACATCCGCCAGGCGGTGTGGAACAAGCTGGTGCTCAACCTCGCCAGCTCGACGCTTTGCCTGCTGGCCGAGGATACCGTGGCCGGCGTCGGCGCGGACCCGGCGCTCGCGGCCCAGCTCGAGCGCATCCGCGCCGAGGGGCGCGCGATCGCGGCGGCGCACGGCGTGACGGTCGAGGGCGCCCCGCGCCGCCCCGGCGGCGCCCCGAGCGGCGCCGCGCACAAGCCCTCGATGCTGCAGGACTTCGAGCGCGGCCGGCCGATGGAGATCGAGGCGCAGGTGATGGCGCCGCTCGCCTTCGCGCGCGCGGCCGGCGTGCCCGTGCCGGCGATCGAGATGGCCGCCGTACTCGCCGCGCACAAGGCCGCGGCGCGGGGTCTGTACCGGCCTTAGTGCGAATCGAACTTGGCCCGAGTTGAGAACGGCCGCGCGGCGTCCACCACGAACATCACCAGTGCATGCAGATCGCTCTTTCCATCGCTGAATACCTCCATCGGTGTGCCGGGGGCATGCCCGAGCATTGGC
>DAHVFK010000434.1 GCA_027317055.1 Betaproteobacteria bacterium
GATCGAAGCCGCGGACGGAGTGACGACGGGAATCTCGGCGCACGATCGGGCGCGAACGGTGCGTGCGGCCGTGGCACGGGACGCGAAGCCGACGGACATCGTGCAGCCAGGCCATATCTTCCCAGTCGTGGCGCAGCCCGGCGGCGTGCTGGTCCGGGCGGGACATACGGAGGCCGGATGCGATCTGGCGCAACTGGCCGGCCTCACGCCCGCCGCGGTGATCTGCGAGGTGATGAACGACGACGGCACGATGGCGCGCCTAGCGCAGCTGATCGAGTTTGCCTCGGCGCACAAGCTTAAGATCGGCACCATCGCCGATTTGATCGAGTACCGCGGGGCGAACGAGTCGCTGGTGCGACGTTCCGTCGAGCGGGAGATCGATACCGTGTGGGGACGTTTTCGCCTGGTGGCTTATCGCGACGTTCCGACCGGAGGCACCCACCTCGCGCTGCTGCGCGGCGAGATCCGCGCGGATTCGGCGGCGCTGGTGCGAGTGCACGAGCCGCTTTCCATCGTCGATCTGCTCGATTCCGGCCCGGGAACGCACTCTTGGAGCATCCCCGAGGCGCTGGCAGCGATCGCCGGCTCGGATGCGGGCGTCATGGTGCTGCTCAACTGCGCGCAGTCCGACGACGCTTTGGACGAGCGCCTGGGCGAGGCGCGGCCCGAGGAAAGGGCCCCGCGCCGCGATCTGCGCATCACCGACCTGCGCACCTACGGCATCGGAGCGCAGATCCTGCGCGATCTCGGCGTCGGCAAGATGCGCCTGATGGCGGCGCCGCGCAAGATGCCGAGCATGACGGGGTTCGGGCTCGAAGTCACGGGCTACGCCGACTTGCCGCGGCGCGGGGGCTGAGCAATGGCCGAACCGAACAGCGGCGCGGGCCTGCGCATCGGCATCGTCTCCAGCCGTTTCAACCAGGAGATCGTGGCGCAGTTGCTGGCGCGAGCCGACGCCGAACTCGCCGTTCTTGGCGTGCGCGCTGAGGACGTCATGCGCGCGAGCGTGGCCGGCGCGCTCGAGATTCCGCTCGCGCTGCAGTGGATGGCGCAGTCGGGCCGCTTCGACGCGCTGGTCGCGGTCGGCGCGGTGGTGCGCGGCGACACCTACCATTTCGAGGTGGTCTCCAACGAATCGGCGCGCGGCGTAATGGATGTCGCACTCGAGTTCGGCATACCGGTGGCGAACGGCATCCTCACCACCGACGACGAGGCACAGGCGCTGGCGCGCGCAGACAAGGGGGCCGAGGCCGTGCGCGTCGCAGTGGAGATGGCGCGGCTGCGCGGCGCGCTCACGGAGCGCTGGCGATGAGGACTTACCGGCGCCGCGCACGCGAGATCGCCCTTCAGGCGCTCTATACCTGGCAGCTCGCGGGCGGCGGCGCGCGCGAGATCTTCGAGCAAGCCAAGTCGCTAGAAGGCTACGAACGCTGCGATCAGGCGCTCGCCGAGGCGCTGGTCGGGGGCGTGCTCAGCCGCGCGGCTGAGCTCGAGGCGCTGCTTCTGCCCTGCGTCACTGGGCGCTCGTTCGGCCAGCTCTCGCCGGTGGAACGCGCGATCCTTTACATTGGCGCGCTCGAGCTGGCGGCGCATCCTGAGACGCCGTTCAAGGTGGTGGTGAACGAGGCGATCGAGCTCGGCAAGAGCTTCGGCGGCGCCGAGGGCCATCGCTTCGTCAACGGCGTGCTAGAGAAGCTCGCGGCCCAGCTGCGCCCGGCCGAGGTCGCGCGGGCGCGCCAGACGGCCTGAGCACGGACGCGGCGCCGCTGCCCCGCGCGCGAGCCGCGCTACACTGGCGGGCGATGCTTTCCGAGTTCGAGCTGATCCGACGCTATTTCGACCGTCCCGCGCGCAGCGCGCTGCTCGGAGTAGGCGACGACGCCGCGCTGGTGAAGCCCGGGCCCGGCATGGCGCTGGCGGTTTCCACCGACATGCTGCTGGAAGGGCGCCACTTCGCCGTTGGAGCCGATCCGCGCTCGCTCGGCCACAAGGCGCTCGCGGTGAACCTGTCCGACATGGCAGCGATGGGCGCGACGCCGCGCTGGGCGACGCTCGCGCTTGCGCTGCCGCAGGCCGACGAATCCTGGCTCGGCGCGTTCGCGAGCGGCCTGTACGCGCTCGCGGATGGCTACGGCGTCGATCTGATCGGCGGCGACACCACGCGCGGAAGCCTGGCGATCGCGGTCACCATCCTGGGCGAGGTTCCCGAGGGGCGCGCGCTGCTGCGATCGGGGGCGCGGCCGGGGGACGACATCTGGGTCTCCGGCGAGCTCGGCGGCGCGGCACTCGGGCTCGCTCACAGCCGGGGCCGGGTGCAGCTGATGCGGCAGGATGCCGCTCTGGCCGCGCGGCGCCTGAACGAGCCGGAGCCGCGCGTCGCGCTCGGCGAACGGCTGCGCGGCATCGCCAGCAGCGCGATCGACATCTCGGACGGATTCGCCGGCGATCTGCGGCACGTGCTCGAGCGCTCGGCGGTGAGCGCGCGGGTTCATTACGCCAGCCTGCCGCGGCCGCCGGCGCTGGCGGCCCTCGCCGACCCGCAGCTGGAGGGCGAGTGCGTGCTCTCTGGCGGCGACGATTACGAGCTGCTGTTCACGGCGGTGCCGGCGCGGCGCGCCGAGCTGACCGCACTCGCCGCGGCGCTCGGCATCGGGCTTACCCGCGTCGGCTCGATTCACGCGGGCGGGGCATTGCTCGAGCTCCTCGACGCTTCCGGCCGCGCCATGCCCCAGGCTGCCGGCTTCGATCACTTCCGGCCATGATGATCTTCCGTCCCCGCGCGGGTTTCGTGTTGGCACATCCGGCGCACTTCCTCGCGTTCGGCTTTGGCGTCGGCCTCGCGCGCATCGCGCCGGGAACCTTCGGCACGCTGCTTGCGTTCCCGCTCTGGTGGCTGCTCGGCGATGCCTATCCGCCGCTCGCATTCTGGATCCTGGTCGCGTTCTTTTTCGCCGCCGGGGTCTGGGCGTGCTCGGTTACCGGCCGTCACCTCGGCATCGCCGATCACGGCGCGATGGTGTGGGACGAGGTGGTCGCGATGCTCGCGGTGCTGGCGGTCATCCCGCAAGCGCTCGGCTGGCAGATCGCGGCGTTCTTCGTCTTCCGCGCCTTCGATGTGGTCAAGCCACCGCCCATCCGCTATTTCGAGCGCCGCTGCAAGGGCGGCTTCGGGGTCATGTTCGACGACGTGCTCGCGGCGGGCTACACGCTCATCGTGCTCGCGATCGCGCACAGGTTGCTGACGTGATGCCGGCCGATTCGCTGTACACGCTGGGAGCCCTGGCCGGCAGCCGCCTCAAGGAGCGCGGCGAGCGCCTGGTGAGCGCCGAATCGTGCACCGGCGGCTGGGTGGCGCAGGTCGTGACCT
>DAHVFK010000435.1 GCA_027317055.1 Betaproteobacteria bacterium
CGAGCTGCGCAAAACTGACGTAGCAGTTGGTGCCGTCGATGCAGGCGGTGTTGTAGCCCGGGATGTCGGCCTTGCGCGTCGGATCGAGATCGTTGCCATATATCCGCATGGTGTAGTTCATGCTCGCGTTCTGGTACGGCAACTGTGTCACCGGGCTGCCATAGCCGCAGGTGGTGTTGTCGATGTTGGGCGTCTCGATGGTGCTCACGAGATGGATGCGCCCGTTGCTCATGATGCGCACGAAGTTCATGAGCTTGCCGCCGTACATGAAATTGAAGCCGATCGGAATCGGGTTAGACAGAGTGTCGTCAATAGTGGGCTGTGTCGTGCCGCAGCCCCCCGTATTGCTGAAGAAGTACGTCGGTGAGTTCCAGCTGACCTTGGTATGGCTCGCAGCGTCAATCCAGGCGAACGGAACCGATTGATTCGCGTAGGTCACCGCCTCGGCCTGTCCGGCGCAGAGCAGTATTGCTGCGCCGGCCGCCAGGGCTCCGGCAGCGCGCAGAAGCTTCGCGATCTGATCGACCATACGGCTCATGCTCATCGTCCGCCAGTCTGATGCAAGCCCAAAACCCTAACCGCATCGCCGCCTTGTACCCTGCGCGTTCGATTGGATCGGTGCTGTGTGCTGTGAATTCTCAGTGGCGAGATTGTTAACGTTCGGTGCACGATATTCTCATTGGTTCGGAAATCTACACCAACCACCACTCCGCGTGGTCAAGTCCGCTCGTGGGTACCGGGCGTCGGTGCAAGATCTTGCACGCCGGGCTCGAAAGGGCGCACGGAGCACGAGCCTAATATCGTTCGCGCTGGAAGATCAGGTTGTCGGGCTGCGAGCCGTACAGGCCGAAGGCGGCGCGCGCCGAGGGGTTGTCGTCGTACATGGTGCTGCCGATGCCGTCAGGGTTCAGCAGATCGTTCCAGCGCCCGAGCAGATAAGGCAGCACCGCCGCGGAGGCGGGGAGCTCGCCGCCCGCGGCGCTCGTGCAGAAGTTCCCGCTCGCCACCGTCCCCAGGTTGGGTGTCAGGCGCAGGCTGCCGCTCACCCCGGCCGCGGGCGCGGCGAGCGTCAGCGTCCCGACGCCGGCGCTGAACGCCACCGGGTTCTGCTGCACGAAGGTCTTGCAGTTGCCCCCGCCGGGGGCGAGCGCGCCGTCGTAGGCGCCAAGGGTGATCGCGCTCTGCGGGATGCGGGTGCAGCTGTCCAGGCTATTGGTCGCGAAGGTCGCGCCGTTCCAGTATTCGGCCGTGATCGGCACCGGCACCTCCACGCCGTCGGGGCCGAGCGCGTTGTCCATCGCCACGCGGCCGAACCTGAGCTGGGTGTTGGCGCCGACTTGCTGGTGGTCGTTGACCGCGTTGTTGTCGACGTCCATGTCGTAGGCCGCGCTCGCGAGGCCCACGCCGTCTTCGTCGGTCGGCGCGACGCCGATTCTCACCGCGCCGAACGGACCGTCGGGGTCGTCCGGACTCGCGCGCCGGACCGCGAGCGTGTAGTCAACGCTCGCCGCGCCCGCGTTCCAGGTCAGGCTCGCCACGTTGCCCAGGTCGAGCCGCGAGCTGAGGTTGGTCGCACCGCTCGCCGCGCCGAAGCCCATGCTCGAGGCCGGGCTCGCGTTGACCGGCGCCTTGGGCAGCTTGGCGTAGCCCGAGGCCGTGGTGTAGTTCTGCGTTGCCGCGCCCGCAGCGTTGTTCGCCGTCAGGCTGTACTGCAGCCGCATGCCTTCGCCCAGGTAGCTGAAGGCGGACGCCGGCGCGCAGGCCGCGGCCGCGCGGTTGGTCAGCACTCCGCCGGAAAGCGCGAAGTGATCCGGAATGAAGCGCCCGACGCCCGTCAACCCGGCGCTCGAGTTGGTTACCGCTTGCCCGCTGCCCAGGTAGTTGCTGCTCGTTGCGTGCAAGTCGATGAAGCCCACCTCGCTCCAGTTCACGCTCTGAGTCTTCGCGCCGGCGCTGAAGCCGCTGAAGCTCGTGCTGCCGCCAAGCGTTCCGGCCGCGCCGCCGGCGGGCGCGTTCAGACTGTGGCTGAGCGCCGCCGCCGCATCGAAATTCGGCGTCGCCGCGTTGGCGGCGATCTGCGCGTCGCTGTCCGGCACGCCGTCTGAGTTCGCGTCGTCGCCCGCCTTCCAGGCCACCGCGCTGAGCGTGACATTGAAATTCGCGCCCGCCTTGGCGAACACCGGGCTCGAAGGCGAAGGCGTCGCCGCGGCGGTCGGTCCGCTCACGCGCAATCCGAACGGGCGCACCACGAAGGCGTTGCTCGATCCGGTCATGGTCGTCGCCGCCGGCGGCGCGGGCAGCGCGTAGCTCGCGTACAGCTGTACGCTGCCCGCGTCCGGATAGCTCACCACCAAGGGCGCCTTGGACTGCGCATCGAACGCGAGCGAGACGCTGGTGTAGGCGCCCGGCGCCCCGGCACCGGTGCCCACCGACTGCATCGCCCCGCCGCTGTCGAGCACGCTCAGCTGGCTCGTCCCTGTGGTCGGATTGAGCCGCGCTCCGGCCAACCCCACGCTCACGGTCTGGTTCTGGAACACCGTGGTGCACGCGCCCGTATTGGTGTCGGTGCGAATCGCCTGCAGGTAGCGCGTCTGCGCGCCGAACCCGACGTTCGAGGGCTTGCCCGAAATCTGCGTACCCAGCGTCGCCACCGCCGTGCCCGCCGCGTCGGTCACCCGGAACGCGGTATCGACGAAGGTGAGGCTCGGATCCTCGACGCTCGCCTCCGTGCGACCTCCCGTATCGATCAGGTTCACGCTCAGCGTCGCGGGCGTGCTCTGCCTCAGCCGCACCGTGAAGTTGGTCTCCCCCCCGGGCCAGACATAGCTCGCCAGCCCGTTGTTCAGCCCCGAGGGCGTCCAGGTGCCCGTACCCCCCACCAGCCCCGCCACCCACACCCCGGCCCCGCTCGAGGTGCTGAGCGTCAGCACCGTGCCGGCCGCCGGCGCCACTTCCGCGTGCGCGGAATCGTGTCCCGCAATCCTCACCTGCGAGGGCTCGCAGGTGAGCCCGGTCGAGCCGCCGGGCAGGTTGATCGCATAGTGCGTGAGCGACGACGGGCAGGCATGAGTCTGCGCGAGCAACGTCGCAATCTCGCTCGCACCCAGGTCGCGCGAGTACGCGAAGACCTCATCGATGTAGCCGTCGGCCGTGTTGGTCGTGTATCCAGTCGTGTTGACACCCCCGGTGCGGTTGTCGCCAATGTAGAGGGTATTGATTTGGCCAATCGTGCCGTTGGAATTGTTATTGCCGCCCGAGGTCGCGACCAGCGCGCCGTCGACGTAAACGTTCAGGCCGATGTTCACGT
>DAHVFK010000436.1 GCA_027317055.1 Betaproteobacteria bacterium
CCATTGACCTGCACCAGCGTCCGGTCGAGCTGGGTCAGGGTCTGGTCGAGATTGCGGCCGATGCGGTCGAACGGAACCTTCTGCAGGCTGTCGACGATCTCGACCAGCTGCTCCTGCAGCTTGTCGAGGCTGCCCGGCGCAGTGGGAATCTCCAGCGGCTTGGCAGCGCGGTCGAATTTCACCGGCGGCGTGTTGGGCAGCAAGTCGAGCGCGATGTACAGCTGCCCAGTAAGCAGATTGCCGATGCGCGCCTGCGCGCGCAGGCCGCGCGCGACGAGCATGTCCATCAGCGATGACAGCACCGCATCCTCGCCTCCGGCGCCGGCCGGAACGGCGAGCTTGAGCTTGTCGTACGCGGGGCCGAGGCGCTGCGGATAAACGATGGCAGCCACCTCGAGCGGGAAGCGGTGCTGCGCGCGGTCGTAATCGAGATTCATCGAGACCACCTTGCCAATGGTGACACCGAGGAATTCCACCGGCGCATCCACCGCCAGACCGCGCAGCGACCGATCGAACCGCATGCGGACGTAGCGCGGCGGGCCATCCGGCGGCGCCATCGCGCTGGCGTGGTCCGCGAATAGCGCGAAGCTTGCGTTCTCCGGCGCCGGGCTGCTGTCGTGCGGCCCCGGCGGCTCCTCGAAGACGACACCGCCCGCCAGCACCGTGGCCAGCGACTCGCTGTTGACCTTGAGGCCGTCGGCACCGAGCGAGACGTTCACGCCGCTCGCATTCCAGAAACGGCTCTCGCGGCTGACGAATCGGTCGTTGGGCCCGTCGACGAAAATCTTCAGCGTGACGCCCTTACCGTCCGGGTCCAGCTGGTAGGACGCCACCTGTCCGACCGGAATGCGACGGTAGTACACGGGCGAACCGATATCGAGCGAGCCGAGATCGCTGCCGTGCAGGGTGAAGCTCTTGCCCGGCGCGTCGTGCAGCACGGCAGGCGGCGTCTCCAGCCCGGCGAACATGTCCTTGGTCGTCTTGGAACGACCAACGTCGGCGCCGATGAACACGCCCGACAGCAGCGTATCCACGCCCGACACCCCGCCCAGGCCGATCCGCGGCCGCACCACCCAGTAGCGTGCGTCGGCGCTGGCGAAGCCGTCGGCGCTCTTGTCCAGTGCCACCTGCACCAGCACGTGGCTGCGGTCGCGGCTGAGCACGATGCGGGTCACCTTGCCGATGATCACGCTCTTGTACTTGACCGGGGTCTTGCCGGCCGCCAGCCCTTCGGCGCTGAGAAAGCTGATAGTGATGGTGGGCCCGGTCTGCAGCCAGTTGCTGACCACCAGCCCCAGCCCGATCAGCGCGGCCAGCGCCGGCACCAGCCAGATCAGCGCCGCGTTGATGCGCCGCTCCGACACCACCGGCTCGGGCAGGTCGTCGGTCCGCAGCGGTTCCTGTGCGTCAGTCATCGGTTTTCCCGCCGTCCCAGATCAATCGCGGATCAAAGCTCATCGACGCCAGCATGGTGAGCACGACCGTCACGCCGAAGTACACCACGCCGGGCAGCGGCGCCACAAGACTGAAGATTCCGAACTGAACCAGGGCCGCCAGCAGCGCGACCACGAACACGTCGAGCATCGACCAGTAGCCGACGAACTCGATCACCCGGAATAGAAACGCGCGCTGCGGCCTCGCCCAACCGCTGCCGCGCTGCACGCTGACGAGCAGCACGCCCAGCACCAGGAATTTCGTCATCGGCACCACGACACTCGCGCCGAACACGACCGCGGCCAGGCCGGGGGAGCCGTCTTTCCAGAGCGAGACCACGCCGCTGAGAATGGTGTTGTCGTCGACCTCGCCCAGGCTCTGCGTGCGCATGATCGGCAGCACGTTGGCCGGGATATACAAGATGAAGGCCGCGATCAGGAAGGCCCAGGTCCTCGCCAGGCTGGCGGCCTGGCGCCGGTGCAGGCTCGAGCCGCAGCGGGGACAGGCCGCGTCGCGCCGCGCAACATCCCGGCACACCAGGCCGCAGACCCGGCAGCCGGCCAGGCCCAGCTCGTGCGCGCGCGGCAGCGCGCTCATGCCGGCCCCTCGCCGAGGTCCCACATCGGGCGCAGGTCGACCCCCGAGAACACCGTGATCAGCAGCATCAATGCTCCGTAGGCCCAGATACCGGCGTCCGGCGTCACGTCGAAGTACACGTGCGCCTTGACGATCGCCACCAGCACGCCGATCACGAACACCTCGCTCATGGTCCACGGTCCGAGATAATGCAGCGCCAGCATCGCGCGCCGGAAGCCTGGCGCGCGCCGGCCGCGCCGGGCGAACCAGAGCAGCCAGCCGAGCAACATGAGCTGCAATAGCGGAGAGAAGAACAGCGTGGCCGCCACCAGCATCGCCACGAGCGGGAAACCGTCACGCCACATCGCGAGGATGGTGCCCCACAGCGTCGCCGAGACCTGTTGGTCGTTGAGCCCCAGCGTGACGATGGGCCAGATGTTGGCCTGCACGAAGACAACGATCGCGGCGAGCGCCAGCGCCAGCAGCGCGTCCTCGTTCAAGCGTTGATACCGTTCCAGCTCTGCGTTGCAGCGCCGGCAGCGCGCCACTTCGCCGCGGGCGAGCGCACGCCGACGGTAGACCGTGTCGCAGTGATGGCAGACCAGCAATGCAGGCATACCCGTTGCCTTATCTCTCTTGCCGTGCCCGGCGCGGTCGCTTAAAATTCGCCCTCCCCACGCGGGGCGGTTAACTCAGCGGTAGAGTGCCACCTTCACACGGTGGAAGCCACTGGTTCGATCCCAGTACCGCCCACCACCTCGCCTTTTTTCGAACCGCTTCCGGAATAAGTGGTCCCATCCGTCTGTTGGCGTGTTGGCGGGGCATGGGGCCTCGTCCGCCAACTGTCGAGGATGAAAGTCAAATGAAGCTAAGAACCAAATATTTGGCCGCAGGGCTGATGTTCGCCGCCGCGGGCGTGAGCTCGATCGCGCTGGCACAGATGAAGCCGGAGGACGCGATCCACGCACGCCAGTCGATCATGCGCGTCAATGGGCTGACCTTCGGCCCGCTCGCCGCCATGGCGCAGGGCAAGATTCCCTTCAACAAGGACGCTTTCGTCGCCGGCGCGCTGCGGCTCGAGGCGGTCTGGCAGCTCGACCCGACGAAGTACTTCCTGCCCGGCACCGACAAGCCCATCCCGGGCTCGAAGATCGCCGAATACACCAAGGCCAAGGAGGAGATCTGGTCCGAGCCGGACAAGTTCAAGAAGGCCGCCGAGCACGCGGGCGAGGCGATCGGCAAGCTCGCGCAGGCCGCGCGCTCGGGCGATGAGAGTGCGATGAAATCG
>DAHVFK010000437.1 GCA_027317055.1 Betaproteobacteria bacterium
CCTCTATCCGGTGCAGAAGTTCGACTCGGACGCCGAGCGAAGGCTCGCGGTGATTCTGGAGCGCGACGCGACGAAATGGTTCAGGCCCGCCAAGGGGCAGTTTCAGATCTTCTACCGGCAGGGCTCAGAGCACCTCGAGTACCAGCCGGACTTCGTCGCCGAAACCAAGGACACGAAGTACATGCTGGAACCAAAGGCCAGCAACCAGTTTGCGGACCCCGTCGTTCTGGCGAAGAAAGACGCAGCAGTCAAGTGGTGCGCGAACGCGTCGCAGCACGCCTCGACCCACGATGGCAAACGCTGGCGCTACTTGCTCATCCCGCACGACGAGATCGCCTCCAATATCACCCTGGATGGGCTGGCTGCGAGGTTTACGGCCTGAAACCTCCGCGATAAATCGCGAACCCGATACGCCTGTAGACACCCGGGCACGCCGGCTGCGGTACTGGACGACTACGCCTTATTTAGGTCTGCTACGCGTCCGATTCACCCAAGCCGTTCAGCAGCGTCTCCACACGCGATTGCCGACTTAGGAACAAACAACGAGCAGTCAGGTAGGCAGCGCGAGGCAGCCCTTTCGAAGAAGGCTCTCGAACTGCTCCGGCGGCATGGGCCTTGCGAAGTAGTACCCTTGGCACTGCTCGCACCCGTGCTGTGCGAGAAACAACGCCTGCTGCGCGGTTTCCACGCCCTCTGCGATTACCGTAAACCCGAACGCGTGCGAGAGGTCAATGATTGCGCGCACCAGCGTCTTTGCATCGTCATCCGACGTAAGGTCGCGCACGAAGGACTGGTCTATTTTGATTTTGTCGATGGGTAGGCGCCGCAGATACGACAGCGACGAGTAGCCCGTGCCGAAGTCATCGATCGCAATGTGGACTCCCAGAGCTTTCAGCCTACCGAGTCTGCCGATGGCATCCTCCGCATTACTCATCAGGACTCGTTCGGTGATTTCGAGCTCGAGACTGCTCGTGCTAATGGCCCCTCGCTTAGCCATCGCGGTGACCATGTCCTCGATGCGGCCATTGTGGAACTGCGAAGCTGCTACATTGACGGCGACGCGAATGGGGGCAAGACCGCTCGCGCGCCACTGTTGGTTTTGCTCGCACGCAACTTGAAGGACCCATTCTCCGATCGGCCCGATAAGTCCAGTGTCCACCGCTATCGGGATAAACCGGTTCGGGGAGATGACCCCCTCGCTCGGGTGTCTCCAGCGAATGAGGGCCTCAGCCCCCAAAATACGCCCGTCGGTGAACGCCACCTGGGGTTGGTAGTGCAGTTCGAATTCGCCGTTCTCGAGCGCGCGCCTCAGGTCGTGCTCGAGTCGAACCCGCTCCGAGGCCTGCTCGCTCATGGCCCGCGTGTAGAACTGGATACTGCCGCTTGCCTGCTTGGCGCGGTACATGGCCGCATCGGCGTTCTTCAGCAGCGTTTCTATATCCGCGCCGTCGGTGGGATAGAGGCTTGCACCGATGCTGAAGGTGACGTAAAGCTCGCGTCCTTGAATCAAGAGCGGCTTCGCAAAAGCTTGCTGAAGTTTTTCTGCGACTACCATCACGTGGCTAGGTTGGCGGATATCCCGTAGCAGAATGATGAATTCGTCGCCACCTTGCCTGGCCACCGTATCGCCCTTTCGGATGGTGGACTCAAGCAGACGCGCGACGGTCTTGAGCACCTCATCTCCGAAGGAGTGACCAAGACTGTCGTTCACGAACTTAAAGCGGTCGAGGTCGAGGTACAGCACCGCAAGCACTTCGCCCGGACTCCGCCCCAAATGGGCGATAGTCTGCATCATGCGGTCTTCCAGCACTCGGCGGTTCGGGAGGTCAGTGAGCGCGTCGTGCGTCGCCAAGTACTCCAGGCGCCTTTCGTCGCGCTTGCGCTCGGTGATGTCCTGGGCGAAGCCGTCGACCCGTACGACACGCCCGGTCTCGTCCCGCACCGGTGCGCTTTGAAACAGCAGCACCAGTTCCTCGCCGTTCGGCTGGACGACGCGGCGCTCGTTTTGCTGCGGCTCGCCCTTGCCCATCGCAGCGAAGGCTTCGGCCACCTCGGCGCGCTCATCGGGTCGAAACAGTTCGAGCGCGGCCTTAAAGGAGATGACCGCGGTCTCTGGCGGGAGGCCCAGGAGCCGCTGCATCTCGGCCGAGCCGGTAATGTTCCCACTCGCGGGGTCGAGGCTCCACGTGCCCAGACGCGCAAGCTCTTCGGCCTTGCGAAGCATCTCCAGGCTCGCGCGCAGCTCGTCCTCCGTCTTGCGGCGCTGCGTAACGTCCATCACGCCTGCGATGGTTCCTATGAACTCTCCTGTCTCGTTGAAGCGGGGGCCGGCTTCGATGTCGAGAAATACCGGGTTGCCGTTCTTATGCCGGAACTCGAACTCGTAGCGCTCCTTGGCTCCCTCCGCGCGCGGGCGCCGATGCGCTTTCATGCTCTCAACCAAGCGCTTGTCCATGTAATTGAACAGCGACGTGCCATGCATCTCCTCGACGCTGTATCCGAGCATCTGTGCCATCGGCGCATTGACGAAGGCGACGATTCCCTCCGGGTCGAGAGCCAGTATGCCCTCCAGAAGACTCTGCAGGAGCTCGCGGTGGCTTTTCTCGCTTGCACTGAGCCTTTGCGCCGACAGGGTTTCCTCGGTGATGTCGCGCCAGATGACTGCGATGCCCTCCTCGACGGGCACCACCTGGTGGTGCGCCCAGATCGTTCGGCCACCGGGAGTTGAAAGTGGAAATCGCTCCTCGATGGCTTCGCCGGTCTCCAGGACCGGCAGAAACCTGGGCATGAGCTGCTCGTGCAAGGCGTGAAAGGTCTCGCTGAGGCGCCGGCCGAGGAGCGCGTCGCGGGTAAGCCCGAGCTGCGCCTCGGCGCGAGGATTCACGTCCAGCAGCGTGAAATCGGAGACGCTGCCAGCCTCGTCGTAGACCGGGCTCAGAATAATCAGCGCATCGAGGCTGCCCTCGACCGCGGCACGCAGCCGGTCTTCGCTCTTTCGCAGCGCGGATTGCAGCTTGGCGTATTCGGACCGATGACGCAGCGCGGTAAGGCCGAAGGACAAGTCGTCGGCCGCTTCGGTAAGCAACCGGAGTTCGTCACCGGCAAAGGCGTCCTCGTCCGCTGCGTAAATATTCAATGCACCAACTACTGTTCCGTTTATGCGCAGTGCCAAGGCTACGCTGGCAGCGTAGCCGCGCCGTGTGGCTTCGGCGCGCCATGGCGACATCATTGGGTCGGTCAGAATGCGTGTGACGACGACCGGCGCGCCAGTGCGTATTGCCGTGCCGGTCGGT
>DAHVFK010000438.1 GCA_027317055.1 Betaproteobacteria bacterium
GCTGTAGTCGCATCAGATCCCCAACGACAGCAACGGCCGAGAAACGGACGTCTGCTGCTCGGCTGTTGCGGCCGTTTAAGTCGGAAACGTCGAGCGGCCGGTGTGCACCTGCTTGCTGACGTTGGTTAAGATTTCAATTCGAACGATCGCTTTCTATGGAATGGGAGGACGGCATCCGACCCGGTGCGGACATTCGTTAAGTTCTATCGATTGGCGTTCAGCGGCGAACGTTGCAAGTCCACGGGAACGCTGCTTTAGGCCGCACCGGAATGCGACCGGCAGCCAACTTCTTAGCTTTCAATCCTTGCGCCTTGGGAAGACGTTTTGCGAGCGCCTCCAGCTGCTCGCTCTTGATTCGGCCCAGCCGTCCAATCTCCGCCGCCTTACTCGTGGTTGGATCAGTGGCTCAGCAGATGAGCCTGTTCATGGCGCAAAATGAACCAGGCGGGGTTTAGTTAGTCCACGCACGGGTGGCGGGTGTATTAGTGTGGGCGGCATCGGCCGGTGGTCGCGGCGAGTACTTGGCGGTTGGTAGTACGATTCGGCGTAGCCATGTCGCTCGAAGAGCAGATCGCCCAGACTGTCGACCCGACCGTCTTCACGCGCCTGTGCAACGCTGTCCTCACGGCAGAGCATGGTCTTGCGTACCAGGTCATCGACGGCACGCGCGGCGACAACGGGAACGACGGTTGGCTCGAGTCCGAGAAGCGGATGTTCGCGATCTACTGTCCGGTCAAGCCAGAACGGAGGACGGACGCGGATTACCGGAAGAAGGCACTCGATGACCTTGAGAAGGCCCGTGTCCTTCGCGAACGTGGGAAGTACCTGGTCGAGCGCTGGACGTTTGTCACGCCGCGGAAGCTCGCGAACGAGGTAATAGCCGAGATCCGCGCCGCCGGAGACATGCGCGGCATTGAAGTCAATCACGTTGAAGCGACGTACCTCAGCGGCTTGCTTTTGAGGCACAGTCATCTTTTGAAGGATTTTCCCGACTACCACGTCTCGCTGCTCGACGAATTCATTAAGCAGGCGGTCGAGAGCCCTGAGGCCAAGAAGCCCAAGCCGTCGCGCGTTCCGGAATTCGACATTTTCAGCTACCACGCGGCGAAGAAGGCGGCGATCAAAGACGAATCTCTGAGGGAAGTTATTGCGCTCCGTGATTCGGCAGATCCTGCAGCAGCGAAGCGCGGACTTCGGGCGCTCTACTATCGGTCGACAAATCCGATCGCACAGGTGAACGCAGTCGCCGGGCTGCTGGACCTCTTCAATCCAGTCGAGGATGACCTCGCAGACTTGGCGAGCCTCTGTGAGGCTGCCCGCGGCGCAGCAAAGCGAATAGACTCGAAGTCGGCAGAGGCGTACCTGCTTGCACAGCGCGGGTACTACCAGTCCTTCGAGTTCGGCAAACTCCTCATTGAGCGCTACGGCAAGATGATGACGGAGCAGGCATTCGGCATGTCCTTCGAGAATCCGGCGCGCGTAGCTGAGCGTCAGAAGCGCCTCGAGGAGCTGACGAAAGGGTTCACGGAGGCCTTTAGCGGGGCGCTTGAGCTTGCTCGCGAGTCTCAGTCGGGCCCGGCTATGGCAGCCGTCTTAATCTCCATCGGGAACGCTGCCGGGCAGCGTGCAATCACGCTACGGCAGACCGGGCCGAAGCAGGCCTACGAGCACGAGCGCGGAGCGTGTAAGCGAGCGCTCCTTTCGGCGAAGGACATCTACGCACAGCTCGGCGACGAGTACGACGTAGCGAACACCCTAATGAACCTCGCGAATCAAATCCGCTTCCTTGGCGAGGTGGAGGAGGCGAAGGAACTGGTGAAGGTCGTCATCCCGATCGCCGAGAAGCACGGCGACAAGGACCTTCTTCACAAGGCCAAAGTTCTCGAGGACAGACTTGTGACCGGAAAGATTCCAGATTACTTGGCTGGCGAGAAAAGCGGCCTCTAGTTTGCGTGGCGAAACTAGGAAGAAATGATCCCTGTTGGTGCGGTAGCGGGGTTAAGTTCAAGCGGTGCCACGGCGCCCTAGATGGGGGCAAGCCCCCCGCGCGGCAATTACCCGCGGGCGCGCTGCACGTCTTGGCGAAGTTCGCTCGAGAACGGCTAGAGAGGGAAAAGTTCGCAGAGCGGCATGGCGAAATTATCCGGCCCTCCCATGCTTTCGTGGGAGATAGCAGGTATGTCGTCGCAGGCGGGGCGATCTACAAGCAGGACGGCGCACCGCACCGGAAGTTCGTGAACTTCATCCACGACTACGCGCTCATAACGCTCACCGAGGAGTGGCTGGACGCCGAAGACGCGAAGCCCGAAGACCAGCGACATCAGGTTGTGCGCTGGATGACCACGTTCGTCGAGCACAATAATGGGTGGAAGGCCCGGCTCGGCCCGAACGGAGCGTTCCCGCCGATTGGGGCGGGGCCTGCTTGGTTCCGATTTGCCTACGACTTATACCTAATTCGGAACAACGCCAAGCTGGAGAAGCGTCTCCTCGAGCGCCTTCGTGACAACAAAAGCTTCCAAGGCGCGCGGTACGAACTTGCTGTTGCGGCGACATTCCTATGCGCCGGCTTCGATCTTCGCTTTGAAGATGAGACGGACAATCGAACGCAGCACCCCGAGTTCATCGCAGTCGATCGCAAGACTGGCCTGAGGATCGCAGTAGAAGCGAAGAGTCGCCGTTACCAAGGCGTGTATGACTTTCGAGACGGTCGGCCATGGAGCCCTGAAGACGGCTCGGACGTGCGCGGCGTGTTGGCGCAGGCACTGCGGAAGAGGACCGGCTTGCCGTACTACATTTGCGTCGACGTGAACCTGCCGCCGGCGGGCAAGACGCCGCTCAACGAGACTGGCTGGCCCGCGCAGCTTGGTGCGACTTTCGAGGACATGGAGCGCCACGCCTTTGGACCAGAGAACTTTCCCGCCAACGGCGTGCTATTCACCAACGATCCGTCACACCACATCCTTACAGACCACCTGGATATCCGAGGCGCGGCCTTGTGGCAGCTCTGGCGCTCGGCTGCGAGCCCACGCGTTCCGCACCCCGAGCCGGACGTCTCCGAACGGATTTGCCGGGGTTATTTCCAGCGGTCCACGGTGCCCGAAGAATGGCCGCCGCAGTAGGCGTAGATCGTGGTTTCGGGGGTATCGGGCGGCTGCTCGCGATATGCGCTTCGCCGATTCAACGGCTTAGGTGACGAAGTTGGTGGCGGCGCGCTCAACGGACATTCATCTTTGATCGCAATGTCCGCAAGTGGCCGGGAGTACTC
>DAHVFK010000439.1 GCA_027317055.1 Betaproteobacteria bacterium
ACACCGCGGTTGCGATCAACGCCATCCGCTCGGCGCGCCAGCGCCACAACTTCCTCGGCATCGACCCCGAGGGCCGCTCGGCGATCGTGCGCACCGGCGGCAACCCCTACGGCCACATCGTGCTGCGCGGTGGCGCGTCGAACCCGAACTACGACACCGCGCACGTCGCGCTGGTCGAGCAGGCGCTCGCAGCGGCGAAAGTGGCGCCCAACATTGTGGTCGACTGCTCGCACGCCAACTCGTTCAAGAAGCCCGAGCTGCAGCCGCTGGTGTTCAAGGACTGCATGCACCAGATCGTCGAGGGCAACCGCTCGATCGTCGGCCTGATGCTGGAGAGCAACCTGGTGGCCGGCAGCCAGCCGATCCCCGAAGACAAGTCGAAATTGATCTACGGCTGCTCGGTCACCGACGCCTGCATCGGCTGGGACACGACCGAAGCGCTGCTGCGCGGATCCGCCGCCGCGGTCGACAAAGCTTTGCACAAACGAAAATAGGGACAAACCCCATTTTCAGCAGGGCGAAAAAATAGGGTCTGTCCCTATTTTCGCTGGAGGGCGACCACGCGGGTTGCGCGCCGCGCCCAAGACTCGGCCGTTTCGCGTCGCGCTGCGGATCTCATCGACCAGGCCCGAATTGAGCGCCCCGTCGAACAGCCCACGATATTGAATCAGGCGCGGCGCGTCGCTGTCGGCCAAGGCGATGTAGGCGGGATGCGGCGCAAGCAGGCCATCGTTCTCGCTCAGTGCGTTAGCGCAATGGCTCGACCAGCGATATTCGTGCGGATGGGTGACGATACCGGCGCGCACCGGGTTGAGCTCGATGTAACGGTAGCAGGCGAGCACATAGCGCTCCGATGCGGCCAAACACGAGCGGAAGCGCCCCTCCCACAACGTACCGGTGCGGCCATGCGCCCGGTTCACGTATTGCACGTAATGCTGCCCCAGCTGTTTCATCAGCAACCCGCAGGCGTCCGGCGTCTGCGGCGTCATAAGAAGGTGAACGTGGTTCGACATCAGGCAATAAGCATGCACAAGGCAGCCGCAGCGCGCTGCGAAACGCTGCAGGTAGTTCAGATACACCGTCCGATCGGACTCCCGGAAGAAACACCTCCCGCGATTGTTCCCGCGCTGAATCACATGCAGCGCAACCCCCGGAATGACGGCTCTGGCAGTACGTGGCATACCCCAGCAAACGGTCGACATCAACCTCGAGTTGACGCAACCTGAAAATAGGGACAGACCCTAATATTCCGCTGGATGGAAAAATGGGGTCTGTCCCTATTTTCTGGCTCCCATACAATAGGCGCCGGTGCGACCTTATCGGCTCTTATGAACGCACGCATTGTTCCCGTGATCCTCTCCGGCGGCAGCGGTAGCAGGCTGTGGCCGATGTCGAGGAAGCTCCTGCCGAAGCAGTTCCTGCCGCTCGTGACCGAGCGCACGATGCTGCAGGACACGGCGTTGCGCCTGGAGGGCCTTGCCGACTGCGGCGCGCCGCTGCTGGTGGTCAACACCGAGCACCGCTTCCTCGCCGCCGAGCAGCTCGCCGATGCCGGCGTCGCGCCGCGCGCGGTGCTGCTCGAGCCCGTCGGGCGCAACACCGCGCCCGCGATCGCGGCGGCCGCGCTGTGGCTGCGTTCTGATCAGCCCGACGCGCTGCTGCTGGTGCTGCCCTCGGACCACATGATCCTCGACGTGCCCGCGTTCCACGCCGCGGTCGGCGCCGCGCGCCACGCCGCCGAGCACGGGCTGCTGGTCACCTTCGGCATCCGCCCCGCCAGCCCCGCCACCGGCTACGGCTACATCGAGGCCGGCGAGCAGATCGCGGGCTGCCCCGGGGCGCGGCGCATCCGGCGCTTCGTCGAGAAGCCCGACGAGAAGGCCGCGCGCGGCTTCATCGAGCAGGGCGGCTTCTACTGGAACAGCGGCATGTTCCTGTTCGGCGCCGCGCGCTACCTGGCGGAGCTCAGGCGCCAGCGCCCCGACATGATGGCCGCGGTCGAGCGCGCGCTGGCGGCCAAAACGAGCGACCTCGACTTCGTGCGCCTGGACGCCGAGGCGTTCGAGGCCTGCCCTGCCGAGTCGGTCGACTACGCGGTGATGGAGCACACCGCCGACGGCGCGGTGGTCGAGAGCGACTTCGGCTGGAGCGACGTCGGCTCGTGGTCGTCGCTGTGGGAAATCGGCGCCAAGGACCCCGCCGGCAACGTGCTCGCGGGCGACGTTGCGGTGGCCGACGCGAAGGGCTGCTACGTGCGCGCCGACGCGCGCCACGTCTCGCTGCTCGGCGTCGACGGCCTGCTGATCGTCGAGACCGACGACGCGATCCTGATCGCCGCGCGCGAGCGCGCGCAGGAGGTCAAGGGCATCGTCGAGCGGCTGGAGAAGGCCGAGCGGCGCGAGCACGTCTCGCACTCGCGCGTGTACCGCCCCTGGGGCTATTACGAGTCGATCGACGCCGCCGAGCGCTTCCAGGTCAAGCGCCTGATGGTCAAGCCCGGGCACGCCATTTCGCTTCAGCTGCACAACCATCGCGCCGAGCACTGGGTGGTTGTCTCCGGCACCGCCCTGGTCACCCGCGGCAACGACGATATGATGCTGGAGGAGAACCAGTCCACCTTCATCCCGCAGGGCGTCAAGCACCGCTTGGCGAACCCCGGCACCCGGCCCTTGCTCATCATCGAGGTGCAATCCGGCAGCTACCTGGGCGAAGACGACATCGTGCGCTTCGACGACAAATACAACCGAACCTGAAAATAGGTACAGACCCCATTTTTCCGCAGAGCGAGATAATGAGGTCTGTCCCCATATGAATGGCACGATCCTCGTCACCGGCGGGCTGGGCTATATCGGCTCGCACACCTGCGTCGCGCTCGCCGCGACCGGCCACCGGCTCGCGATCGTCGACAACCTGTGCAACTCGAAGCCCGCGGTGCTCGAGCGCATCCGCGAGCTCGCCCCGGGCGCGCAGATCGAGTTTCAACGCGTCGACCTGCGCGAGCGCGCTGCGCTCGATAAAGCGTTCGCGGCGCAGCCGGTCGAGGCGGTGATCCACTTCGCGGGCGCTCCGGACTTCAGCCCCACGCGGATCGCCGTGCCCGGCCCGTCCGGGTTCCCGCTGGCGAGCTTCCAGCCCGGCTCGGTCGCCGGTCCCGGCTACAGCCCGTTCATCCGGATCGCCGGTTCCGACGTCATCTACAACGCGCCGATCATCGCGGTCGGCAACGGGCCGTTCGACGTCGAGCACCACACC
>DAHVFK010000043.1 GCA_027317055.1 Betaproteobacteria bacterium
CAGCGCCGAAGTGCGCGAAGGGCGCTGGCTCGGGCACACCGGCAGGCGGATCCGCAACGTGATCAACATCGGCATCGGCGGCTCCGACCTCGGGCCGGCGATGGCCACCCTGGCGCTGCGCCACTACGGCGCGCGCGAGATGACGTTCCGCTTCGTCTCCAACGTCGACGGCACCGACCTTGCCGAGGCGACGCGCGACTTCGAACCGGCGGAAACGCTTTTCATCGTCTGCTCCAAGACCTTCACCACGCTCGAGACGCTCGCCAACGCGCGCAGCGCGCGCGCCTGGAGCCTCGCCGCGCTGCGCGACGAAAAGGCCGTGCGGCGCCACTTCGTCGCGGTCTCGACCAATGCCGGCGAGGTGGCGAAGTTCGGCATCGACCCGGCCAACATGTTCGGCTTCTGGGACTGGGTCGGCGGGCGATATTCGCTCTGCTCGGCGGTCGGCCTGTCGCTCATGCTCTCGATCGGGGCGGAGAACTTCCGCGCCATGCTGGCGGGATTCCACTCCATGGACCGGCACTTTCGCAGCGCGCCGCTGGAGCAGAACCTGCCGGTGCTGATGGGGCTGATCTCGCTCTGGTACAACGAGTTCTTCGGCGCGCAATGCACCGCGGTGCTGCCCTACGAGCAGTACCTGGCGCGCCTGCCCGCCTACCTGCAGCAGCTGGTGATGGAGAGCAACGGCAAGCAGGTGACGCTCGACGGGGCGCGGGTCGACTACCAGACCTCGCCCGTGGTGTGGGGCGAGCCCGGCACCAACGGCCAGCACTCGTTCTACCAGATGCTGCACCAGGGCACGCGCCTGGTGCCGTGCGACTTGATCGGCTTCTGCCAGCCGCTCAATCCGCTCGAGGGCCACCACGACCTGCTGCTGGCGAACATGTTCGCCCAGGCCGAGGCGCTCGCCTTCGGCAAGAAGGCGGACGACAAGGCGCCGCAGCGCAACTTCGAGGGCAACCGCCCGAGCAACACGATCCTCGCCGAGCGCCTTACGCCGCGCACCCTGGGCTCGCTGATCGCGCTCTACGAGCACAGTGTGTTCGCCCAGGGCGCGCTGTGGGACATCGACTCGTTCGACCAGTGGGGCGTCGAGCTGGGCAAGGTGCTGGCGCAGCGCATCGCCGGCGAGCTCCAAAGCGAGGGCGAACCCGAAGCGGCGCACGACAGCTCCACCGCCGCGCTGCTGCGGCGCTACCGCCGACTACGCGGGTGACAAGCTGTTGATTAGGAAAGGTTTAGCCAGCGCTTCGCCGATGTGTTAAATTGTTCACACGCCGCACAGAAGGAATCGGCGCGCGTCTTTCCAGTTGTCTGCGGGGTCCGCATGGTCGCCGCGACAGTCCACCGCCCAACTGCGCGGCCACCGAAAAAAACGGAGTTAAGCATCGTGTTGACCGATCACGACGTCTATCTATTCCGCGAAGGCTCGCACGCCCGGCTGTACGACAAGCTCGGCTGCCATCTTTCGGCCGACGGCAAGAGCGCGCAGTTCGCGGTCTGGGCGCCGAACGCCGAATCAGTATCGGTGATCGGCGAATGGAACAACTGGCAGCCGGACAAGAATCCGCTCACGGTGCGCAGCGACGGCTCCGGCATCTGGGAAGGCAAGGTATCGAAGGTCGCGCGCGGCCAGGTCTACAAGTACCGCGTGCGCTCGCAGGTCGGCGGCCACGTGGTCGACAAAGCCGATCCGTTCGGTTTCTTTTCCGAGCACCCGCCCGCCACCGGCTCGCGCGTGTGGACGCTCGAATACGAGTGGAACGACGCCGAGTGGATGAAGACGCGCGCGGCGAGGAACGGCCTGGATTCGCCGATGGCGGTCTACGAGATGCACCCCGGCTCGTGGCGGCGCAAGGACGGCGAGTTCCTCACCTACCGCGAGCTGGCGCACGCGCTCGCGGAGTACATGAACTGGATGGGCTTCACTCACGTCGAGCTGATGCCGATCACCGAGCATCCGTTCTACGGCTCCTGGGGCTACCAGACCACCGGCTACTTCGCCCCGACCGCGCGCTACGGCACGCCGCAGGACTTCATGTACTTCGTCGATCACCTGCACCAGCAGGGCCTGGGCGTGATCCTCGACTGGGTGCCGTCGCATTTTCCGACCGACGCGCACGGCCTGGCCTACTTCGACGGCACGCACCTGTACGAGCACGCCGACCCGCGCCAGGGCTTCCACCCCGAGTGGGGCTCGAGCATCTTCAATTACGGCAGGAACGAGGTGCGCGGCTTTCTCATGTCCTCGGGCATGTTCTGGCTCGACAAGTACCACCTCGACGGGCTGCGCGTGGACGCCGTGGCCTCGATGCTGTACCTGGACTACGCGAGGAAGGAAGGCGAGTGGATCCCCAACCGCTACGGCGGCAGGGAGAATCTGGAGGCGATCGATTTCCTGCGCCAGATGAACGAAGCGGCCTACCGCGACCACCCCGACATCGTCACCATCGCCGAGGAGTCCACCGCCTGGCCGATGGTGTCGCGCCCGGTATACGTCGGGGGCCTGGGCTTCGGCATGAAGTGGAACATGGGCTGGATGCACGACAACCTCTCGTACATGCAAGAGGATCCGATCAACCGCAAGTACCACCACGGCAAGCTCACCTTCTCGCTCATCTACGCCTTCAACGAGAACTTCGTGCTGCCGCTGTCGCACGACGAGGTGGTGCACGGCAAGGGCTCGCTGATCGGCAAGATGCCGGGCGATGCCTGGCAGCAGTTCGCCAACTTGCGCGCGCTGTACGGCTACATGTGGGCCCACCCGGGCAAGAAGATGCTGTTCATGGGCGGCGAGTTCGCCCAGCGCCGCGAATGGACCCACGACGGCGAGCTCGAATGGTGGGTCAACGAGCAGCCCGCGCACGCCGGCGTGCAGCGCTTCGTCAAGGACCTGAACCGCGTCTACCGCGAGGAGCCCGCGCTGTACCAGGTCGACTTCTCCTGGGAAGGCTTCGAATGGATCGACGCCAGCGACGCGCTCTCGAGCGTGATCGCGTTCCTGCGCAAGCCCAAGGCCGGCGCCGGCGCGCCGCTGCTGGTGGTGTGCAACTTCACCCCGCTGCCGCGCACCAACTACGTGGTGGGCGTGCCGCAGCCCGGGTTCTGGCGCGAGATCGTCAACAGCGACGCGGCCGACTTCGGCGGCGCCGGCTGGGGCAACCTGGGCGGGGTCGAGTCCGCGCCGGTAAGCGCGCATGGGCGGCCGAACTCGGTCAGCCTCACCCTGCCGCCGCTTTCGACCATCATTCTGAAGCACGAACCCCATGCCTGAGCCCAAGCGCGCCGCGATGAGTCAGGACGGCCGCGTGCGCGCGGTGATCGACGCCGTGCTGCCGTGCGTCGACGGCGGGCGCTTCGCCGCCAAGCGCATCGCCGGCGAGCGCTTCGAGGTCGAGGCCCACTGCCTGACCGACGGCCACGACGTGCTGCGCGCGAAGCTGCGCTGGCGCGCGGCCGACGAGAAGGACTGGCACGAAGTCGAAATGAAGCCGCTCGGCAACGACCGCTACAGCGCGGCCTTCGTGCCGCCCGCGCCCGGGCGCTACGCCTACGGCGTGACCGCGTGGGTCGACCACTTCGAGTCCTGGCGCCACGAGCTCGAGCGCCGCATCGAGGCCGATGACATCCGCAGCGCGGCGCTCGCCGGCGCCGAGCTGATCGAGGCCGCCGCCGGGCGCGCCGCGGACAAGGACCTGAAGACCCTGCTCGACTGGGCCGCCAAGCTGCGTGCCGGCGCCGGCAAGAAGTCCGGCGACGCGAAGGCGCTGCAGGCGCTGGCGCTCGACGAGACGCTGGCCGAGGTCGCCGCGCGCTACCCCGAGCGCAGCCTCGCCACGACCTTCGCGCTCGAGCTGCCGCTGGTGGCCGACCGAGAGCGCGCGCGCTACAGCAGCTGGTACGAGCTGTTCCCGCGCTCGGCCTCCCCCGTGCCGGGCCGGCACGGAACCTTCAAGGATGTCGAGGCGCGCCTGCCCTACGTCGCCGAGCTCGGCTTCGACGTGCTGTACTTCCCGCCCATCCATCCGGTCGGGCGCGAAAAGCGAAAGGGCAAGAACAACTCTCTCACGCCGCAGCCGGACGACGTCGGCAGCCCGTGGGCGATCGGCGCGAAAGAGGGCGGCCACAAGGACATCCTGCCCGGGCTCGGCACGCTCGAGGATTTCCGCCGCCTGGTGAAAAAGGCCGCCGCGCACGGCATCGAAATCGCGCTCGACATCGCCTACCAGTGCGCGCCGGACCATCCCTATGTCAAGGCGCACCCGGAGTGGTTCCGCATCCGCCCCGACGGCAGCGTGCAGTACGCCGAGAACCCGCCCAAGAAGTACCAGGACATCTACCCGTTCAACTTCGAAAGCGAGGACTGGCAGGGGCTGTGGGCCGAGCTGAAAAGCGTGCTCGACTACTGGATCGAGCAGGGGGTGAAAATCTTCCGCGTCGACAACCCGCACACCAAGTCCTTCCCGTTCTGGGAATGGGCCATCGGCGAGGTCAAGCGCGCGCACCCCGAGGTCATCTTCCTGGCCGAGGCCTTCACCCGGCCCAAGGTGATGCACCGCCTGGCGAAGCTCGGCTTCTCGCAGTCCTACACCTACTTCACCTGGCGCAACACCAAACACGAGCTGACCGAGTACTTCAGCGAGCTCGCGCACGGCCCCGGGCGCGATTACTTCCGCCCCAACGCCTGGCCCAACACGCCCGACATCCTGAGCGAGGCCCTGCAGTTCGGCGGCCGCCCGGTGTTCATGGCGCGCCTGGTGCTTGCCGCCACGCTCGCGGCGAGCTACGGCATCTACGGCCCGGCCTACGAGCTGATGGAGGCCGCGCCGCGCGAGCCCGGCAGCGAGGAGTACCTCGACTCGGAGAAATACCAGCTGCGTGCCTGGGATCTCGAGCGCGCGGACAGCCTGCGCGCCTTCGTCGCGCGCGTGAACCGCATCCGGCGCGACAACCCGGCGCTGCACTCGGACGCGAGCCTGGAATTCGTGCCGACCGACAACGAGCAGATCATCGCCTACCTGAAGTCCGCGCCCGGGCACGACAACGTGGTGCTGAGCGTGGTCAACCTCGACCCGCGCAACGCGCAGTCGGGCTGGCTCGAGCTCGACGCGGGCGCGCTCGGCATCGACCCCGACAAGCAGTTCCAGATGCACGACCTGCTCGGCGGCCAGCGTTTCCTGTGGCAGGGCGGGCGCAATTTCGTGCAGCTCGACCCGCAGCGCACGCCGGCGCACATCTTCCGCCTGCGCCGGCGCGTGCGGCGCGAGCAGGACTTCGACTACTTCCTGTGAGGCACGAGCCGAAATGAATGCGCCAGTGACCGAAAGCGTCGAGACCAGGACTCGCGAGGAGTCCGCGGCCGGGACGATCGACCCGCTCTGGTACAAGGACGCGGTCGTCTACCAGCTGCACATCAAGGCCTTCTTCGACTCGAACGACGACGGCCTGGGCGACTTCCGGGGCCTGACCTCCAAGCTCGACTACGTCAAGGACCTGGGCGTCAACACCATATGGCTGTTGCCGTTCTACCCCTCGCCGCTCAAGGACGACGGCTACGACGTCGCCGACTACCACAACGTGCACCCGCAGTACGGCACGCGCCAGGACTTCCGTCTGTTCGTGCGCGAGGCGCACCGCCGGGGACTGCGCGTGATCACCGAGCTGGTGGTGAATCACACCTCGGACCAGCACCCCTGGTTCCAGGCCGCGCGCAAGGCACCGCCGGGCTCGCCCAAGCGCGACTACTACGTCTGGAGCGACGCCGACACCAAGTACCAGGGCACGCGCATCATCTTCACCGATACCGAGACTTCGAACTGGACCTGGGACCCGGTGGCGAAGGCGTTCTACTGGCACCGCTTCTTCAGCCACCAGCCCGACCTCAACTTCGACAACCCGCAGGTGATGAAGGCGATCCTGCGCATCATGCGCTTCTGGCTCGACATGGGCGTGGACGGGTTCCGCCTCGACGCCATCCCCTACCTGATCGAGCGCGAAGGCACCTCGAACGAGAACCTGCCCGAGACGCACGCGGTGCTCAAGCACATCCGCGCCGAGCTCGACCAGCGCTACAAAGGGAAGCTCTTCCTGGCCGAAGCGAATCAGTGGCCGGAAGACGTGCGCGAGTACTTCGGCGACGGCGACGAGTGCCACATGGCCTATCACTTCCCGCTCATGCCGCGCATCTACATGGCGATCGCGCAGGAAGACCGCCACCCGGTGGTCGAGATCATGCAGCAGACGCCGGAGATCCCGGACAACTGCCAGTGGGCGATCTTCCTCAGGAACCACGACGAGCTCACGCTCGAGATGGTGACCAGCAAGGAGCGCGACTACATGTACCGCATGTACGCTGCGGACCCGCGCGCCAAGATCAACCTCGGCATCCGGCGGCGCCTTGCGCCGCTGATGGAGAACGACCAGGACCGCATCAAGCTGATGAACAGCCTGCTGCTGTCGATGCCCGGCTCGCCGATCATCTATTACGGCGACGAGATCGGCATGGGCGACAACATCTTCCTCGGCGACCGCAACGGCGTCAGGACGCCGATGCAATGGACCCCGGACCGCAACGCCGGCTTCTCGCGCGCCGATCCGCAGCGCCTGTTCCTGCCGCCGATCATGGACGCGATCTACGGCTACGAGGCGGTCAACGTCGAGGCGCAGCTGCGCGAGCCGGCGTCGCTGCTGAACTGGATGAAGCGCCTGCTGGCGGTGAGGAAGTCGAGCCAGGCCTTCGGCCGCGGCAAGCTCAACTTCCTGCGCCCAGGCAACCGCAAGATCCTGGCCTACCTGCGCGAACTGGGCGACGAGGCGATTCTGTGCGTGGCCAACCTCGGCCGCTCGGCGCAGCCGGTCGAGTTGGATCTGTCGCGCTTCAAGGGGCGCGTTCCGGTCGAGATGATGGGACGCACCCCCTTTCCGCCGATCGGCGAGCTGCCCTACCTGCTGACCCTTCCCGCCTGCGGCTTTTACTGGTTTCGGCTCGCGGCCGACGCCCAGGTGCCGGACTGGCACGAGGAGCGCCTGGCGCGCGAAGACCTGCCGATGCTGGTGCTGTTCGACGGCTGGACCAGCTTCTTTCGCGACCGCGTGGTGCCGTGGCGCATCCGCATGGCGGAAAAGACCCGCGCCCAGCTCGAGAGCGAGGTGCTCGCGCGCTACGTCGAGAAGCAGCGCTGGTACGGCGCCAAGGGCGAGCCGATCGCGCACGCGCGGCTCGCGGACCACGCGCTGTGGGAGGCGAACCGCACCAGCTGGATGCTGGCGCTGCTCGATATCGAAAGCGGCGGCGAGCCGGCGCGCTACTTCGTGCCGCTGTCGCTCGCCTGGGAGGACGGCGACGAGGAGCGCCTGCGCAGCCTGTCCGGCGCGGCGATCGCCAAGGTGCGCCAGCAGGCCAACGTCGGATTGCTCGCGGACGCGCTCGCCGACGAGGCCTTCTGCCGCGCGGCGGTCGAGGCGATCGGGCGCGGGCTCGAGCTCGCCACCGGGCAGGGCGAGGCGCGCGGCAGGGTGCGCTTCGCCCCCACCCGCGCCTTCGCCGAGCTGGCCGGCAAGGACGTCGCCTCGCTGCCCGTGGGCCGGCCCCAGGCGCAGAGCTCGAACACCGTCGTCACCCTCGGCGACAAGCTGTTTCTCAAGGGCTACCGCCGCATCCGTCCGGGGATCAACCCCGAGCTCGAGGTCGGGCGCTTCCTGACCGAGGTGGCGCGCTTCCCGAACTGCGTGCCGGTGGCGGGCGCGATCGAATACACCGGCGCCGACGGCACGCCGATGACCCTCGCGCTGCTGCAGGCCTACGTCGCCAACCAGGGCGACGGCTGGAGCTACACCCTGGCCTACCTCGAGCGCTTCTTCGAGGCGCAGCGCGCCGCCGCCGAGCCGCCGGCCGCGGACGCGCACGGCGCCTATATGTCGCTCGTTCACACGCTCGGAACGCGCACCGCCGAGCTGCATCGCGCGCTGTCGCAGCGCAGCGGCGACCCGGCGTTCGACCCCGAGCCGGTCGCGGCCGACGATCTCGCGCAGTGGAAGCAGCGCGTGCGCGAGGAAGCGGCCGCAACCTTCGAGCTGGTCGAGAAGCGCCGCAGCCAGTTCCCGGCCCCCGCGCGCGACGAGATGCAGCTGCTGCTCGAGCGGCGCCAAAAGCTGCTCGCGCGCGTCGACGCCTGCCCGCCGCCGGGGCGCGGCGCGGCCAAGATCCGCTACCACGGCGACTATCACCTCGGCCAGGTGCTGCTCGACAAGAACGATTTCGTCATCATCGACTTCGAGGGCGAGCCGGCGCGGCCGCTGGCCGAGCGCAGGATCAAGCACTCGCCGCTGCGCGACGTGGCCGGGATGCTGCGCTCGTTCAACTACGCGCAGTGGACCGCACTGCGCCACGCGGTGCAGGCCCACGGCGACGACGCGCGGTTCGAGCCGCTGGCGCGCACCTGGGAGGCCGAGGTGCGCCGCACCTTCCTCGGCGCCTACTACGAGGCGGCGCGCGGCGGCGGACTGCACGAGTGGTTCGACGACGTGCGCGGTCTGCTCGAGCTGTTCGAGCTTGAAAAAGCGCTCTACGAACTGCGCTACGAAATCAACAACCGGCCCGGCTGGGTTCGCACCCCGCTGCTGGGAATCCTGGCGCTGGCCGGCTGACACCGAAGGAGAGCGAGCATGGACAAAGTCGACGTGATGCTGGAACCGGTACGCGCCATCCTGACCCAGATCGGCGCCTTCCTGCCGCGCCTTGCGCTCGCGATCGCGGTGCTGGTCGCGGGCTGGCTGCTGGCCAAGGTGGCGCGCTTCGCGGTGGTGAAAGCCCTGCGCGCGATCAACTTCAGCGTGCTCACCGAGCGCGCCGGAATGGACGGATTTCTGAGGCAGGGCGGAATCGAGACCGACACCACCGGGATCTTCGGCGTGCTGATCTATTGGCTGGTGATCCTCGCCGCGCTGATCATCGCCTTCAACGGCCTCGGGCTGACCTACGTCACCAACCTGCTGCAGATGGTGATCCTGTTCGTGCCGAAGGTGATCGCCGCGCTGCTGATCCTCGCCTTCGGCGCCTACTTCGCACGCTTCGTGGGCGACGCGGTCGTGACCTACTGCCGCAATGTCGGGGTGCGCGACGCAAGCCTGCTGGGCAAGCTCGCGCAGTACGCGATCGTCGCCTTCGTGGTGCTGATCGCGCTCGATCAGGTCAGCATCGGCGGCGACATCATCCGCGAGAGCTTCCTCGTTATCCTGGCCGGCGTCGTGTTCGCTCTCGCGCTCGCGTTCGGCCTGGGCGGGAAGGACTGGGCCGCGAATCAGCTCGAGCGCTGGTGGCCGAAGCAGAAATGATCGCTGCATCGCCCCGGCCGGGCGACGGGCTCGAGCGGGTCGAATGAGCGAGCTCGTTGCCGTCGTCCTCGCTGGCGGCCCCGGCACGCGCCTGATGCCGCTCACCGACGAGCGCTCCAAGCCGGCGGTCCCGTTCGGGGGCCGCTACAGGATTGCCGACTTCGTGCTCTCCAACCTGGTCAACTCCGGCATCCAGGCGATCTACGTCCTGGTGCAGTACAAGTCGCAGTCGCTGATCGACCACCTTACGCACGGCTGGATCAACGCACACGACATCCCGAGCGCCACGATCAGCGTGGTGCCGCCCCAGATGCGCGATGGAGACCTGTGGTTCCAGGGCACCGCCGACGCCGTGCGGCAGAACCACGCCCTGCTCGAGCGGAATGCGCCGGACATCGTCGGCATCTTCGGCGCGGATCACATCTATCGCATGGACGTGCGCCAGATGATCGATTTTCATCGCGCCCGGAAGGCGGGCGTGACGGTGGCCGGACTGCCGGTGCCGCTGCGCGACGCAAACCGCTTCGGCGTCATGAACTGCGAGCGCGATGGCCGCGTCGTCGAGTTTCTGGAAAAGCCCGCCAGCCCGCCGGCCATGTCCGGCCATCCGGAACATGCCATGGCCTCGATGGGAAACTACATCTTCGATGCGGCAACGCTGCGCGAGGCGCTGGATGCGATGGCCGGGCGCGAGAAACCGGATTTCGGGCACGATGTCGTGCCGTGGCTGGTGAGCGCCGGCAAAGCCTACGCCTACGACTTTCGCAGCAATATCGTTCCCGGGGTCGGTGCGAACGAAGAGCCGGGCTACTGGCGCGACGTCGGAACCCTAGAATCGTATTTCGGCGCGCACATGGACGTCCTCGGCGAGCAGCCCCGGTTCGATCTTTTCAATCCGCAATGGCAGATTCATACCACCGCCTATAACGGACCGGCCGCGCGGTCCTTCGGCGCGACCGTCGAGAACTCGATCCTCTGCAGCGGCACGCTGGTGAGCGGCGCGACCGTGCGCAATTCGATCATCGGGCACGAAGTCCGGCTCGAACGCGGCGCCGTGGTCGAAGATTCGATCGTCATGGACTATTGCGTGATCGGAGCCGGCGCGCACTTGAAGAGGGCAATCGTCGACCGCTATAACGTGGTCGAAGCGGGTAGTATGCTGCACGCCGGCAGCACGCTCGACCCCGCGCGATATTCGGTCACCAAATCCGGGATCGTGGTCGCGCCCAAGGCCCAGTTCGACCCAACCGTACCGCGTTACTTCTGAGGAACCATGCCGACTGCAATGAATACCGAGCCGCACCGCATCACCGCCGTCTGGCCCGGCCGCCCCTACCCGCGCGGCGCGACCTGGGACGGCGAAGGGGTCAACTTCGCGCTGTTCTCGGACTCGGCCGAAAAGGTCGAACTGTGCCTCTTCGACGAAACCGGGCGGCGCGAGCGGCAGCGGATCGAGCTGCGCGAGCGCACCGACGCCGTCTGGCACTGCTACCTGCCCGAGGCGAGGCCGGGCCTGGTGTACGGCTACCGGGTGCACGGCCCCTACAAGCCCGAGGAAGGCCTGCGCTTCAACCCGAACAAGCTGCTCGCCGACCCCTACGCCAGGGACTTCATCGGCGGCCTGCGCTGGAGCGACGCGCTGTACGGCTACACCGTCGGCCACAAGCGCGAGGACCTCGCCTTCGACCGGCGCGACAGCGCCGCGTTCATGCCCAAGTGCCGCGTGCTCGAGACCGCGTTCACCTGGGGCGACGACCGCCGCCCCGACATCCCGTGGCACGAAACCGTAATCTACGAGATGCACGTGCGCGGCTTCACCATGCGCCACCCCGAGGTGCCGCAGCCGCTGCGCGGAACCTACGCGGGACTGGCCACCGCGCCGGTGCTCGAGCACCTCAAGCACCTCGGCGTCACCACCGTCGAGCTGCTGCCGGTGCACGCCTTCATCGACGACCGGAATCTGGTCGAGAAGGGGCTGCGCAACTACTGGGGCTACAACACGCTCGGCTTCTTTGCCCCCGAGAACCGCTACTCGGCCTCGGGCAAGGTGAAGGAGTTCAAGACCATGGTGAAGACGCTGCACTCGGCGGGCATCGAGGTCATCATCGACGTGGTCTACAACCACAGCTGCGAGGGCAACCACCTCGGGCCCACGCTTTCGCTGCGCGGGGTCGACAACGCCGCCTACTACGTCCTCGAATCGGCCAACCCGCGCCATTACACCGACTTCACCGGCTGCGGCAACACGATCAACCTGGAGCATCCGCGCGCGCTGCAGCTCGTGATGGACTCGCTGCGCTACTGGGCCGAAGAGATGCACGTCGACGGCTTCCGCTTCGACCTCGCCTCGGCGCTGGCGCGCGAAGGCGGCGCGGTGCAGCCGCTGGGCGCGTTCTTCGACGTGGTGCGCCAGGACCCCGTGCTGAACCGGGTCAAGCTGATCGCCGAGCCCTGGGACCTCGGCCACGGCGGCTACCAGGTCGGCAACTTTCCCCTCGGCTGGGCAGAGTGGAACGACCGCTACCGGGATGGCATGCGCGCCTACTGGAAGGGCGACGGCGGCCAGATCGGCGAGTTCGCGCGCCGCTTCACCGGCTCTGCGGACCTGTACGGCCGCTCCGGGCGCCGCCCGCACGCGAGCATCAATTTCATGACCGCGCACGACGGCTTCACGCTCGCCGACGTCGTCGCCTACAACGACAAGCACAACGAGGCCAACGGCGAGGACAACCGCGACGGCCACAATCACAACCTGTCGTGGAACTCCGGCGCCGAGGGCCCAACCGAAGATCCGGCGATCCTCGCGCTGCGCGCGCGCCAGCGGCGCAATTTCGTCGCCACCCTGATCCTGTCGCAGGGCGCGCCGATGCTGCTCGCGGGGGACGAGCTCGGGCGCAGCCAGCAGGGCAACAACAACGCCTACTGCCAGGACAACGAGCTCAACTGGCTCGACTGGACGCCGAGCCAGGAAAAGAGCGACTTCATCGGCTTCGTCGCGCGCCTCACCGCGCTGCGCCGCGCCCACCCGAGCTTCCGGCGGCGCGACTTCTTCGAAGGCCGGCCGCTGCACGGCGGCGAGGTGAAGGACATCCAGTGGCTCAAGCCCGACGGCAAGGAGATGAGCGACGAGGAGTGGGACCACGAGTCGGCGCGCAGCCTCGGCGTGTATTTCTCGGGTGCCGGACTGACCGACGTCGACCGCTTCGGCCACACCAAGAGCGACGACGATTTCCTGCTGCTGTTCCATCCGCACCACGAGGCCACCGCATTCGTGATGCCTGCGATGCCGGGCGAGGCCTGGCGTGCGCTGTTCGACACCGCGCAGGAACCCGCCACCCCCGACGCGCGCAAGCATTACCCGGCCGGCGAAAGCTATGCCCTGCAGGCGCGCTCGCTGGTGCTGCTGACGCGTCCCGCGGCGGCGCCGGCATGAAGCGCGCCCACACGATGCCGTTCGGTGCCGAGGCGCGCGCCGACGGAGTGCGCTTCCGGCTCTGGGCACCGGCACAGAAGCGCGTCGCGCTCGAGCTCGACGGTTCGCGCCACGACACGAAGGCGCTGGCGAACGGCTGGCACGAGCTCGTCGTCCCGGGCGTGCGCGCGGGCAGCCGCTACCGCTACCTGCTCGAGGACGGGCTCGCGGTGCCCGACCCCGCCTCTCGCTCGAACCCCGACGACGTGCACGGCGCAAGCGCGGTGGTCGATGCGCGCGCCTACGACTGGCGCGACGCCGCCTGGCGTGGGCGCCCGTGGCACGAGGCCGTGGTCTACGAGCTGCACCTCGGCACCTTCACGCCCGAGGGCACGTTCGCCGCGGCGCGCGCGCGGCTGCCCGAGCTCGCCGCGCTCGGCGTCAGCGCCGTTGAGCTGATGCCGGTGGCGGATTTTCCGGGCAAGCGCAACTGGGGCTACGACGGCGTGCTGCCGTTCGCCCCCGACGCCTCCTACGGCACGCCCGACGAGCTCAAGGCGCTGATCGACTCCGCGCACGCGCTCGGGCTGATGGTGCTGCTCGACGTGGTCTACAACCACTTCGGGCCCGAGGGCAACTACCTGCACGCCTACTGCCCGCAGTTCTTCAATTCGGCGCATCAAACGCCCTGGGGCGCGGCGATCAACTTCGACGGCGCTGACTGCCGCACGGTGCGCGATTTCTTCGTCCACAACGCGCTCTACTGGATCGAGGAGTACCACTTCGACGGCCTGCGCCTGGACGCGGTGCACGCAATCCGCGACGGCTCGCAGCCCGATATCGTGTGCGAGATCGGGCGCGCACTGCGCGAGGGCCCGGGACGCGAGCGCCACGTCCACCTGGTGCTGGAGAACGACAGGAACGAAGCGCACTATCTCGGTCCCTGCGCCAGCGCGCAGTGGAACGACGACCTGCACCACGCGGCGCACGTGCTGCTCGCCAAGGAAACGGACGGCTACTACGCCGACTACGCCGAGCGCCCGCTCGAGCGGCTCGGGCGCGCGCTGGCCGAAGGCTTCATCTATCAGGGCGAGCCCTCGGCGTTCCGCGACGGACAAGTACGCGGCGAGCCGAGCGCCGGCCTGCCGCCCTCGGCCTTCGTTTCGTTCCTTCAGACCCACGACCAGGTCGGCAACCGCGCTTTCGGCGAGCGGCTCGACGCGCTCGCCGAGCCGGCCGCGATGCGCACCGCGCTCGCCGCTCTGCTCTTGTCGCCGCACGTGCCGATGCTGTTCATGGGCGAGGAGTTCGCCGCCGGGACGCCGTTCCAGTTCTTCTGCGACTTCGGCCCCGAGCTCGCGGCCGCGGTGACGCGCGGCCGGCGCGGCGAGTTCGAGCGCTTCGCCTCGTTCGCGAAGGAAATTCCAGACCCGAACGACGTCGCGACCTTCCGCCGCTCGAAGCTCGACTGGGGCGCACGCGACGCTGGGCGCCTTACTCTCGTGCGCGAGCTGCTCGCCCTGCGCCAGAGGCACCTCTTCGCGCGCCTGGCGGGCGCGCGCAGCGGCACCTCGTCGGTGGACGGCGGGACGCTGAAAGTCGCCTGGCCGCTGGGCGACGGTTCCCGCCTGCACATGTGCCTGCGTTTCGACGGCCGCGCGCCTTCGCCGGCCCCCGGCGAGGCGATCTACGGCGCAGACGGCATAAGCGTGGCGCGGGAGCCGGCGCGATGAGCGACGCGCGCGCCGCGCTCGAGCGCGACTGCGCACGGCTCGGCATCAGCACCACTTGGCACGACATCTGGGGCAAGCGCCACGAGGTGCCCGACGCGAGCCTGCGC
>DAHVFK010000440.1 GCA_027317055.1 Betaproteobacteria bacterium
GTCCTACGTGCTCACGGTACCGCCCGATGCGGGCAACCTGTTCGCCTCGGCGCACACCATGGGGCCGCAGTTCGCGCTGATCGTGGCGGCGCTCAGGTTCTACGTCGTGCTCGGAGTGGTGCTGGCGGCGGTCGGCCTGCCGCTGCGCGCGCTCGGCGCCTACCGGCTGTGGCCGCTCCTCGGCGGCACCCTGCTGCTGGGCGCGGCGATCTACGTCGGGCTGCCGCTCGCGCTCGCGCCCGCCGGCGAGCCGCCGCGCGTGGCGGCCGCGAACCTCGTCGCGCTGGGGCACATCGTCGGCATGAGCGCGCTCTACTGGTGGCTGCGGCGATGACCGTGGTCCTGCTCGCGCTGGCGACCTTCTGCTCGACCCTGATCGGCGGGCTGTTCGCGCTCAGGTTTCGCGACCGCCTGCACTACGTCCTTTCTTTCACCGCCGGGGTGCTGCTGGGCGTGGTCGCGTTCGACATCCTGCCCGAGATCTTCGCGCTGGCGCAGGCGCACGGCGCCGACGCCGCGGGCGCGATGGTCGCGCTGGTGGCCGGGTACCTGTTCTTTCACGGGCTGGAGAAGTTCGTCCTGGTGCACCACACGCACGAGGACGACTACGCCAAGCACCGTCACCCCGCGGTCGGCGTGTACTCGGCGCTCGCGCTCGCCGGGCACAGCTTCATGGACGGGGTCGGCATCGGCCTCGCGTTCCAGGCCGGGCCGACGGTCGGCGTGGCGGTCGCACTCGCGGTGATCGGGCACGATTTCTGCGACGGCATGAACACTGTCAGCCTGATGCTGTTGCACCGCAATCCCACCCCGCGCGCGCTCGCGATGCTCGCGCTCGATGCGCTGGCGCCGGTGCTGGGCGCCGCCTCGACGCTGCTGTTCAGCGCGCCGCCGGGCCTGCTCACGCTGTTCCTGGGCTTCTTCGCCGGCTTCCTGCTCTATATCGGCACCGCCGACATCCTGCCCGAGGCGCATTCGCAAAAGCGCCCGGCCGCCGTGCTGGTGCTGATGGGGCTCACCTGCCTGGGTGCCGCGTTCATCTACGTCGTGGTGCGGGTGGCGGGCTAGCCGCATGCGCATCGACCCGGCCCTGCTGCTGACCGGATTGCTGATGCTGGGCTTCGGCGCGCAGTGGCTCGCCTGGCGGGTCAAGCTGCCGGCGATCCTGCTCCTGCTCCTGCTCGGGCTGCTGCTCGGGCCGGTCAGCGGCGTGCTCCACCCGGACGCCATGTTCGGCGACCTGCTGCTGCCGCTGGTGTCACTCGCGGTGGCGGTGATCCTGTTCGAGGGCAGCCTGACGCTGCGCTTTGCCGAGATTCGGGGCCTCGGGCCGTCGATCCTGCGCCTGGTCAGCGTCGGCGCCGCGGTCACGCTCGCGGTCCTGGCCTGGGCGGGTCACGTGCTGGCGGGCCTGGGCTGGCCCATCGCGCTGCTGTTCGGCGCCGTGGTGAGCGTCACTGGGCCGACCGTGATCGTGCCGATGCTGCGCAGCGTGCGGCCGAACGAGCGCATCAGCAACATCCTGCGCTGGGAGGGAATCATCATCGACCCGCTGGGCGCGCTGCTCGCGGTGCTGATGTTCGAGCTGATCGTCTCGGGCGAGCGCGCGGGCGAGACGCACCACTGGCTGGTGTTCGGTCAGACGGTCGCGGTGGGCATCGCGGCCGGCTTCGGCGCCGCCTGGCTGCTCGGCTACGCGCTCAGGCGCCACCTGGTGCCTGAGTACCTGCAGAACCTGGGCGCGCTGACGCTGGTGCTGGCCTCGTTCGCGGTCGCCAACGCGCTGCGCGACGAGTCCGGGCTGCTCGCGGTGACCGTGATGGGGATCGTGCTCGCCAACCAGAAGGGCCTGCAGATGGACGACATCCTGGACTTCAAGGAGCACCTGAGCACGCTGCTGATCACGCTCCTGTTCATTATCCTCGCCGCGCGCCTGGAGGGCCCGATTCCGCTGCTCACGGTCGCCGGCGGCATCGGCGTGCTGCTGGTGGCGCAGCTGGTGGCGCGCCCGGCCGCGGTGCTCGCGAGCACGCTGTTCTCCTCGGTGACCTGGCGCGAGCGAGCGCTGCTGGCGTGGATCGCGCCGCGCGGCATCGTCGCCGCGGCGGTCTCGGCGCTGTTCGCGCTGCGCCTGCAGCAGCTCGGCGTCGCCGACGCCGACAAGCTGGTGCCGCTGACCTTCCTCATGATCATCGGCACGGTGCTGATCCAGAGCGCCAGCGCCGGGCCGCTCGCGCGCTGGCTCAAGGTCGCCGACCCGGACCCGAACGGGGTGCTCGTCATCGGCTCGGACCGGCTCGCGCGCGCGGTGGCCAAGGCGCTGGCGGACCTCAAGCTTCCGGTGCTGGTCGCCGACGAGGACTGGGCCGGCATCCGCGAGGCGCGCATGCAGGGCCTGCGTACGTTCTTCGGCAACCCGGTCTCGGAGCACGCCGACCGCAACCTTGACCTGATCGGCATCGGCCGGCTGTTCGCGCTGTCGAGCCGGCGCGAGCTGAACAGCCTCGCCTGCGTGCGCTACCGGCCGGAGTTCGGCGCCAACCGCGTGGTCTACCTGCGCCTGCTGCCGGCCGAGGGCGGCGAGGCCTCGCGCACCGACTTCGCGCAGCAGCTCGCCGCGCCGCAGCTGCTGGGCGCAGAGGTCACGCGCGCGCAGCTCGAGGCGCTCATCGACAAGGGCTGGCGCCTGAAGGCGACCCGGCTGACCGAGGACTTCGGCTACGCCGAGTTCCTCGCCAAGCGCGGCGAGGGCGTGCTGGTACCGTTCGCGCTAAACGAGCGCGGCCAGCTGCGGGTGGCCACCGACGGCTACCGTATCGAGCCCAAGGCCGGCTGGACCGTGGTCGCGTTTGTGCCGCCCGAGGACGATTCGACGCGAAACGCAGAGGAGCGAAAGTGAGCAAGGCGCTGCTGATCACCGGGGGCGGGCGCGGCATTGGCGCGGCGACCGCGCGCCTGGCCGCCGCGCGCGGCTGGGCGGTGGGGGTGAATTACCGCAGCGACCGCGCCGCGGCCGAGGCGGTCGTCGAGGACGTCGCGCGCGCCGGAGGCAGGGCGGTCGCGCTCGGCGCCGACGTGTCCTCCGAGCCCGAGGTGCTGCGGCTGTTCGACGAGGCCCAGCGCGCGCTCGGGCCGCTGCGCGGGCTGGTCAACAACGCCGGCATCCTCGAGCGCCAGGCGCGGGTGGAGGACATGGACGCCGCGCGCCTTTCGCGCGTGTTCGCGGTCAACGTGCTCGGCGCGTTCC
>DAHVFK010000441.1 GCA_027317055.1 Betaproteobacteria bacterium
GTCAGGAGGCGATGCTGCAGCTCGAGATGGCGGGCGACGACCCCGACGTGCTGGTCGGCTGCACCGGCGGCGGCTCGAACTTCGCCGGGCTGGTGTTTCCCTTCCTCGGCGCGCAGCTGCGCGGCGGCAAGAAGCGCCGCATCGTCGCGATCGAGCCCGCGGCCTGCCCCAGCCTGACGCGCGGTCAGTACGCCTACGACTTCGGCGACACCGGGCATCTCACGCCGCTGGTGAAGATGCACACCCTGGGGTCGACCTTCACCCCGCCGGGATTCCACGCCGGGGGCCTGCGCTACCACGGCATGGCGCCCATGGTGTCGCACTGCAAGGAGCTGGGGTTGCTCGAGGCGCGCGCCTACAAGCAGAAGGAAGTGTTCGCGGCCGGCGTGCAGTTCGCCCGCGCCGAGGGCATCCTGCCCGCGCCGGAGGCGAACCACGCGGTCAAGGGCGCGATCGACGAGGCGCTGCGCTGCAAGGCCGAAGGCAAGTCGCAGACGATCCTGTTCAACCTGTGCGGCCACGGCCACTTCGACATGCAGGCCTACATGGACTACTTCTCGGGCAAGCTCACCGATCAGAGCTACGACGAAGGCGAGCTCGCCATGGCGCTCGCCGGGCTGCCTTCGGTCGCCGCCGCGGCCTGACGGGGGTCAGCGCGAGGCATCGATGCGCCGCAGGACGCGGCGCTGAGGCTCGGGCTGCAGCGTGACGTGCTCGATGCGGAAGCGCTCAGCTGCGAGTTGCTGCAGCGCGCGCAGGGTGTCCTCCCATTGCGCCAGGTCTTCCACCACCACGTGCGCCGAGAGCGACACCCGCTCGCCCGAGAGCATCCAGATGTGCAGGTCGTGCACCGACACCACGCCGGGCACGGCCGCCATCGCTCCGCCCACCTCGGGCAGCGAGAGCTCCGGCGGCACGCCTTCCATCAGCGCGTGCACCGCGTCGCGCAGCAGCCTCAGGCTGGAGACCACCAGCAGCGCGGAGATGAAAAGCGACAGCAGCGGGTCGATCGGCGTCCAGCCCGTGACCACGATCACCAGCCCGGCGGTGAGCGCCGCCACCGAGCCGAGGATATCGCCCAGCACGTGCAGCAACGCGCCGCGCGTGTTCATGTTGTGCGCCCCGCCCGACAGCAGGCGCGCCACCAGGAGGTTGATCGCGAGGCCCACTGCCGCCACCGCGCTCACCGCGCCGCCGTGCACCGGCGCCGGCTGCTCGAGCCGTGCCAGCGCCTCGTAGGCGAGCACGACCACCACCGCCAGCATCACCAGGCTGTTGGCGAGCGCGGCGAACATCTCGGCGCGCCCGAGACCGAACGAATGGCGCGTCGAGGCGGGCCGGCGCGCGGCCCAGGCCGCCAGCGCGGCGAGCCCGAGCGCCGCGCCGTCGGTCGCCATGTGGCCGGCGTCGGCCAGTAGCGCAAGCGAGCCGCTCCACCAGCCGCCGAACGCCTCCACCAGCGCGTAGCCGAGCGTGAGCGCAACCGCGGCGCCGAGACGGCTCGCCGACGGTGTGTGGGAATGCGAATGTGAGTGCTCGGGGGCCATGCGCCTCAGTAGAGGTTCCTCACTTGCCGGATCGCCGGAAAGCGCCGCCGCAGCAGCGCCTCGACCACGCCCTTCAGGTCGAGCGCCGCGCGCGGGCAGCCGGCGCAGGCGCCCTTGAGCCGCACCACCACCGTGTCGCCCTCCAGCGCAACGAAGTCGAGGTCGCCCCCGTCGCGCATGAGGATCTTGCGGGCCTCTTGCAGTGCGTTTCTGATTTCATCCTCATCGGGCAATTTCGCTCCGGCCGGAACCGCGCTCTCCAGCTGCTTCTTCAGCATCGCCTGCTCGCGCGCGATGCGCAGCGCCTGGCGTGGATTGTCGCGCTCGAGCGCGTCGAGCTCCTCTTCGGTGTAGAGCGGCGCGTCGAGCTTCACCCGACCCAGCGCCTCGCGTTGCGGAACATGCGCATCCAGGGCGAGTCCTCGGGCGCGCCGTCGGGCGCCCAGGACATCTGCACGCTGCGGAACACGCGCTCCGGGTGCGGCATCACGATCGTGAAGCGGCCGTCGGCGGTGGTCAGCCCGGTGATGCCCTGCGGCGAGCCGTTGGGGTTGGCCGGATAGCCCTCGGTAACATTGCCACGGTTGTCGACATAGCGCATGGCGACGATCGCGCGGTCGAGGTCCTGCGCGCGCTCGAAGCGCGCGCGCCCCTCGCCGTGCGCGGTCGCCACCGGGATGCGGCTGCCAGTCATGCCGGCGAACAGGATGGACGGGCTGTCGGCGACCTCGACCATCACCAAGCGCGCCTCGAACTGCTCCGAGCGGTTGCGCACGAACTCGGGCCAGTGCCCGGCGCCCGGGATCAGCTCCTTCAGCGCCGCCATCATCTGGCAGCCGTTGCAGACTCCGACCGCGAAACTCTCCTGGCGCGCGAAGAAGGCCTCGAACTCGGCCCGCGCCCGGGCGTGGAACAGGATCGACTTGGCCCAGCCCTGCCCGCCGCCGAGCACGTCGCCGTAGGAGAAGCCGCCGCCCGCGGCGACGCCCTTAAAGCCGGAAAGTCCCGCGCGCCCGGCGAGGACGTCCGACATGTGCACGTCTACCGCCTCGAACCCGGCGCGGTCGAAGGCCGCGGCCAGCTCGACCTGGCCGTTGACGCCCTGCTCGCGCAGGATCGCGACCCGCGGGCGGGCGCCCGAGACGGCGAAGGTCTGCTTCGGGTCGAACGTGAGCGCGACCGACAGCCCCGGGTCGCCCGCGTCCAGCAGCGCGTCGAACTCCTCCTGCGCGCACTCCGGGTTGTCGCGCAGCGCCTGCATGCGCCAGGTGGTCTCGCTCCACACCCGCTGCAGCTCGGCGCGCTTGCGCGCGAACAGCGCCTTTGCGTTGCGCGTCAGGCGTACTTCATCGCGCTCGTTGGGGAAACCGATCACGTAGGCGCACTGGTGCACCCCTTCGGCGCGCAGCACGTCCATCACGCGCTTGCGCTCGGCGGCGCGGATCTGCAGCACCGCGCCCAGCTCCTCGGCGAACAGCGCGCCGAGCATGTGGTCGTTGAAGCGCCCGGCGAGCAGCTCGGGCCGGCGCTCCAGGCCGTCCACGTCGCCCATCCATTCGTCGTAGCAGATCTCGTCCAGGTTGAGCGTCACCCCGCAGCGGCCGGCGAACGCCATCTCGCACACGGTCGCGAACAGCCCGCCGTCGGAGCGGTCGTGATAGGCGAGCACGAGGCCCTCGCGCGCCAGGCGCTGC
>DAHVFK010000442.1 GCA_027317055.1 Betaproteobacteria bacterium
CCGGTTGTCGTGGACGACGCTTATTTCGAGTACCGCCGTACCGCCCAGGAAAAGCTTGCGGTACCTTCCCGGCAGCGCGTCCGCGAGCAAGTAGCCGCCGCCGATCGCGCCGATGAAGTACGCATCCACCTTGGCGCGCGAGGGGTGCTGCCCTAGGAACGGGTTTTCGTCCCGATATTTTCCGGGATTCTCCGCAATGTATCGTGCCTGCCCCCAGTCGGCTACGGCGGCGCCGAGCGCCGTGTAGCCGAGCGCCCGGTCGGTCGCGTCCCATGGCTCGCTCGCGCACCCCGACAGCGCGACGGCGAAGGCGAGCGCGAGCGCGGCCTTCATTGGTCAATTCCGGGCGACGCGACCCGCTTGATGTAGCAGTTCTCCGAGTACGCGGACGCTGATTGTCGATGCACGATTCTCACCTTTTCCAATTGGGCGGTCGTCCAATGTTAGCAACCTCGGTTGCCGGCGGCGCCGAGTTCAACCGGATCCGGGCGTGACTGCGTGGAGTAGGCGCCGGCAAACCTCGAGATGCCTGGCGCGAGCCCCCTTGTGCACAGCGCCGAGCTTCAGCCCGGCGAGCGCCATGTGCTCGCGCCACTCGCGGATTTCGAGCAGCTTGCGCGCGGTGCGAACGGCCTCCCTCGCGTCGAGGACCCGTATCGCGGCGCCGGCCGCCAGTGCCGAATAGGCGTGGTGGGCGAATTCGGCCATCCGCGGGCCTATCACCGCCGGCACGCCCGCCGCGCAAATCTCGATCAGGTCCTGCCCCCCCGTGGACGTGAACGAACCGCCGACAATCGCGACCGTGCTCATCGCGCAGTAAAAGGGCGTTTCGCCCACGGTGTCACCCAGGAAGACGCGCCTGCCGATGTGCGGCGCTTCGCCCCGGCTGCGGCGCGCGATGCTCATGCCGCGCGCAGCGGCCAGCGCGGCGACGGCTTCGAAGCGCTCGGGATTGCGCGGCACGATTACAATCAGCGTTCCGTCGTCCTGGGTCAGCGCGTCGAGCAGCAGTTCTTCTTCGCCTTCGCAGGTGCCCGCAAGGAGCAGCGCGTTGCGTCCACGCAGCGCGGCCATGAGGGCGCGACCCTCCTCGACTTTGGACGGATCGGACGGGGTGTCGAAATTGACGTCTCCCGTCACGATGGCGTGCCGCGCACCAAGGCACCGCAGCCGCAGGGCCGAGGCGCGGCCCTGCGCGCAGCACTCTGCAAAGAGTCCGATAGCCGGACGGGACAGTGCGCCAAACCGCGCGTAGCTGCGTGCCAGATCGCGCGACAGTCGCGCGTTCGCGAGTATCATTGGAACTCCGTGCAGTCGGCAGGCAGCAAGCAGTACGGGCCACACATCGATCCCGACGACCATGCCGAGCTGGGGCCTGAAGTGCGCGAGAAAGCGTCGCGCAGCCTTGGGCAGATCATAAGGCAGGTAGGCAGACCGTACCTCTTCGCCACAAGCACGCCGCAGTGCTTCGCGCCCAGCAGGGGTACATGACGTAACAAGAACATCGTGGTCGGGATTTTCCTTTTGCAACGCGCGGGCCAGTGACGCGGCGGCACGTGCATCGCCCGCCGACGCGGAATGAAGCCACACGACGCTGTGCAGGGATCGTTCCGAATAGCGCCCGAAGAACTCTCTCCAATCCGCGTGCCGGCCGGCCTCGCCGCGGTGGCGCCACCATTGCCACAGGGCCACAAACGGCAGTCCAAGCCGCAGCAGCAGGGTATACGGCCCTAGCGCCATGCTCGCAGCGTCTCGATCACCCCTCGACCATCCGCGTCAGCCTGCAAGCCGCGTGTTGGCGAGCGACAGGCGCTCGACCAGGTTGCGCGCGAGCGCGCGGGTGAGTTGCAGCTGCGCGCCGAGGCTGATCCGCGCCATTGCCTGCGGCGAGAACTCGGCGAGCAGGAGGGCCTTGGTGGCGACGACCGAGGCCTGGCGCCGCTGGTTGCCGCCCATGATGTAGGCCATTTCGCCGAAGAATTCGCCTTGGTGGATGACATTGAGCAGCCGCTTGCGCCGCATGACTTTCGCTGACCCCGCGGCGAGGAAGAAGAAGTGCAAACCGGCGTCGTTCTCGCGCAGGATCACATCGTGCGCCTTGACGCGCGACCAGCGCCCCACCTTGGCGATCTCCCACAGCTCCATTTCCGACAGCGGCGCAAGCGTCTCGACGCGATTCAGCGCATCGAGTTTCTCGCTGTCGGAAATAAGCTCGGGGGCCAACGTGCGCTGGGAGAGCTCCGAGAGCTCGAGCGCGAATTCCGCCCAGCTCTGGTAACGCTGCGCGGGCTCCTTGTTCAGTGCGCGCAGCACCACCGGGTCGAATGCGGGCGACAGCCCGGGGCGCACGCGGCTCGGCGGGGCAGGGTCCTCGGCGAGTATCTTGCGCACGAGGTCGTCCAGGTGATCCGGGGCGAAGGGGAGCCGGCCGGTGAGCAACTGGTAGATCACGACGCCGAGCGAATACATGTCGCTCTGAAACGTCAACTCCTCGCCGGCGATATGCTCCGGCGCCATGTAATGGGGCGACCCCATCGCCGCGGTGCGCACCACCTTGCTCTTTTGCAGGATTGCCGAGCCGAAGTCGGTAATTCGCACGTCGGTTCCCTCTGCGATCATGATGTTGGCCGGCTTGATGTCGCAATGGATGATACCCACGCGCGAGGTGTACTCGAGCGCGCTGCAGCAGTTGAAAGCGATTTCTATTACCTCTGGCACCGGCAGCAGCGTGCCCGGCTCAATGTGCTGCGAGAGGTCGCCGCCCGTGATCATTTCCATTGCGATATGACCCGTGTCGCTCTGCACGACCGCGTCCAGTATCGATACGACATGGGGATGGATCAGCATGCCGGCCAAAGACGCCTCGCTCAGGAACTGGGCGCGGCGCTCGAGGCCGAACTCCGGGTCCTGGAAGATCTCCGGGTCGACGATTTTCAGCGCTACCTCCTTGCCGGAGAAGGTATCCAGCGCGGAATAGACGGCGCCCGAGGTGCCTTTGCCGAGCAGCCTCACCAGCTTGTACTTCCCGACTTGCTGTCCGGTGGCAATCGCGGACGCTTGTCCTGTCATATATCATCGATACACGGAAATGGGACTCGGCTAGCATTCTAAGATGGAATCGGATCTCGCCGCCGCGACCCTTGCGGGTCTTGCCGATCGCCGCGTGCTGGCGGTGGCGGTGGTGCGTGGGGGGCGTATTGCCTGGGCGAGCCCGGCGCTTCTGGCGATGTTCGGGCTG
>DAHVFK010000443.1 GCA_027317055.1 Betaproteobacteria bacterium
CCAGAAGGCGGACCTCAAGTGGGTGTCGATCCTGGTCGCGCCGGACAGCGAAAAATTCAAGTCGCTCGGCGCGGCCGCGGACGGGATCACGGTGCCGTCGCAGTGGGAGCCTCAGGTCAAGTACACGCCGGATTTCGGGCCCACGGTCGCGCAGTTCACCAAGATGTTCCGCGCCAAGAACAAGAGCGATCCGGATTACCACGCGGCCACCGGCTACGCCGAAGGCCTGCTGCTGCAGCACGCGCTGGAAGAGGCGGGCTCGATCGATCGCGACAAGGTGGCGGCGAAGCTCAACGCGATGGACGTGACCACGTTCTTCGGTCGCGACAAGTTCGCCATCGGCGCGCCCGACCACGGCCTGCAGCTCGCGCACGACATGGTGCTCGCGCAGTGGCAGAGGAAAGGGGGCGAACTGGTGAAGGAGATGGTGTGGCCGGATGCCGCGGCCACCGCCAAGGTCGTCTACCCGATCCACTAACCGGGAGGCGCACGGGCAAGGGGGCCTGCCACGGCCCCCTTTTCGTGTGAGCCGCTCGCATGCTCGGTCTCCTCGCATCGATTCTTGACGGTGTGCTCATCGGCGCGGTCTACGGGCTGGCGGCGATGGGCATCACGCTCATCTGGGGCGTGATGGACGTGGTCAACCTGACGCACGGCGCGATGATCGTGGCTGGAATGTTCGGCACCTACCTGTTCGTTAGCGCCGTGGGCGTGCCGGTCTACGCGACGCTGCCTGCGGTGCTGGTCGGCGGCTTCCTCGCCGGGGTCGCGCTGTACTGGATCGCGGTCCACCGCGTGATCGGACAGCCGCCTCTGATGAGCCTGCTATCGACCTTCGCCGTGAACCTGGTGCTGGTCGGCGTTGGCACCGCGGTGTGGGGCACGGACCTGTTCAACGTTCCGGCCTCGCTGCCCGGCTTCAGCCTGGGCCGCTACACCTTTCCCGGCACGCACATCATGGCCGCGGTGCTGACCGCCGCGATCGCCGCGGCGCTGTACCTGTTCCTGTACCGCACGCGCACCGGCAAGGCGGTGCGCGCGGTGTCCGGCAACCGGGAGGCCGCGGAGCTGGTCGGCATCCCCACCGCGCGCGTGCTCGCGCTCTCGTTCGGACTCGGCACCACGCTCGCCTGCGTGGCGGGGATGCTGATCGCGACCATGTTCCCGTTCACCGTGCTCTCGGGCGACGCCTATCAGCTCAAGAGCTTCGTGGTGACGGTGCTGGGCGGCCTGGGCAATCCCACCGGCGCGCTGGTGGCCGGCATCGCACTCGGCCTGCTGGAAGGCGTCACCACACCGTTCGTGCCGGTGAGCTGGACCCTGGTGATCGAGTTCGTGCTGTTTGTCGTGGTGCTGATCGCGCTGCCCGGCGGACTAATGCAGCTCTGGCAGCGGCGCTAGGGGCGCGCGCATCCCGCCATGACGATCATGCGCCGGCCCTTCTTCTGGATCATCGCCGCGGTCGTCGCACTGTTCGCCGTGCTGCCCGCCGCGGGCAACAACGTCGAGCTGCGCGAGAACCTGCTGCTCGCCGCGGTCTACATCACGCTCGCGAGCAACATCAACATGATCCTCGGCTACGCCGGCTACGTGAACTTCGGCAGCATCGTGTTCTTCGGGCTGGGCGGCTACTTCTGCGTCTGGCTGATGAGCGCCCACGGCTGGCCGCTGGCCGCGGCGCTGCTCGCGGGCGGAGTCGCGGTGAGTACGCTCGCGCTGCTCTTCGGCCTGGGCATCCTGCGCCTGCGCGGGGTGTACTTCGCGCTCGCCACCATCGGCGTCAACGAGGGCGTGATGGCTTTCGTCACCAACTTCGGACCCTGGGGCGGATCGAGCGGCATCTACCTCTCGCCCGCCCTGTTCCAGCCGCTCGGCGGTCCGGCGAAGGCGCTGTGGGTGGTCTACTATCTGCTGGTCGGCGTCATGGCGGCTTCGCTCTACCTGAGCTACGCCGTCAAGCGCTCGAAGTTCGGCCTCGGCCTGCTCGCCATCGGCCAGAACGAAGACGCGGCGGCGGTGCTCGGCGTGCCCACGCCGCGCTACAAGGCCGCGGTGTACAGCCTGTCGGCGTTGCTGCCGGCGATCGCGGGTGGCCTGTACTTTTTCAAGAGCGCGTTCATCCAGCCGCCGGACGCCTTCGACCTGCAGCTCTCGACCGAGGCGATCGTGATCGCGATGCTGGGCGGCCAGGGCACGGTGCTGGGACCGGCGATCGGCGCCTTCCTGTACGTGCAGCTGCGGGGCTGGCTGCTCGTCTCCCCCACGTTCTCCAACTTCCAGCTGGTCATCGCCGGCGTGCTGCTGCTCGCCATCGTGCTGTTCGCTCCGGGCGGGCTGATGGGCTGGATCTACCGGCGCTGGCCGCGCCTGCGCGGGTTCCTCGAATGAGCGCGCTGCTCGAGGTCGAAGGGCTGAGCAAGGACTTCGGCGGCCTGCGCGCCGTGGACGCGCTGAGCTTCAGCGTGCGCGAGGGCGCGATCCTCGGCCTGATCGGACCGAACGGCGCCGGCAAGTCCACGGTGTTCAACCTGATCAACGGAGTGTTCGCCCCGGACCAGGGGCGGGTCGTGTTCCGCGGCGAGGACATCACCGGCAAGCCGCCGTACCGCGTCGCGCGCCACGGGCTGGCGCGCACGAACCAGATCGTGCAGCCGTTCGCGAACATGAGCGTGCTCGAGAACTGCACCGTGGGCGCCTGCTTCGGGCGCGAGAACCTGTCGCTCGCGCGCGCGCGCGAAGCCGCGCGCGAGGCGGCCGCCCTGGTGGGCCTGGACGATCGGCTGGACGCGCTCGCCTCGCAGCTCACGATCGCCGGCAAGAAACGGCTCGAACTCGCGCGCGCGCTCGCGGCGCGCCCGACGCTGCTGCTGCTCGACGAGGTGCTGGCAGGCCTCAACCCGACCGAGGTCGAGCACATGATCGGCATCATCCGCACGATCCGCGACAGCGGCGTGTCGATCCTGATGATCGAGCACCTGATGCAGGCGATCATGAGCCTGTCGGACAGCATCGTGGTGCTCAACTCGGGCGCGAAGCTCGCCGAGGGGCTTCCGGCCGAGGTCGCCAATCACCCGGCAGTGATCGAGGCCTACCTGGGCGATCCGGACCTGGCGGCCAAACTGCGCGCGGCATGAGCGAAGCGATCCTCACGCTCGAGTCGCTCGAGGCCGGCTACGGCGAGGTGCAGGTGCTGTGGGGGATCTCGCTCGGCGCCGCGCGCGGCAAGCTGACCACCAT
>DAHVFK010000444.1 GCA_027317055.1 Betaproteobacteria bacterium
TCGCGACCCACATCCTCGCCTTCGAGGGCGACAGCCGCGCGCTGTGGTTCGAGGGCAGCTTCAGCGACTACGTCGCCGACTGGCGCAAGCGCGTCGGCGACGACGCCGACAAGCCGCACCGCCTGCGCTACAAGGCGCTGACCGCCTAGAGCATCGCTCCCGGCTGGTCGATCGCGCCCTCGCTCAGCCGGGCGACGACCCACTCGTAGGCGTCGTCGACCGAGTCGGTGCGGTGCATGAGCTCGACGTCCTTGGCGTCGATCGTGCCGTGCTCGACCAGGGCGTCGAAGTTGATCACCTCGCGCCAGTAGCGGGTGCCGAACAGCACGATCGGCAGCGGCTTGGTCATCTTGCGCGTCTGCACCAGCGTCAGCAGCTCGAACAGCTCATCCAGCGTGCCGTAGCCGCCGGGGAACACGATCACCGCCTTGGCCAGGTAGGTGAACCAGAACTTGCGCATGAAGAAGTAGTGGAAGTGGAACGCGAGCTCACGCGTCACGTAGCGGTTGTCGAACTCCTCGATCGGAATCGAGATCGTCAGGCCGACGTTCATTCCGCGCGCGTCGGCGGCGCCGCGGTTGGCCGCCTCCATGATGCCGGGGCCGCCGCCGGTGCAGACCACGAAGCGGCGCTCCTTCGAGTCGAGCCCCTTGGACCATCCGGTGAGCCGGAACGCGAGCTCGCGCGCGGCCTCGTAGTACTCGGACATGCGCAGCGCGGCCTGCGCCCGCCCCGGGTCGCCTTCGCCGAGCTGCGCCTGGCGCAGCTCGGCCTCCGCCTGCTCGCGCGGCTTGATCCGCGCCGAGCCCATGAAGACGATGGTGTCGTCTACCTTGTGGTATTCGAAGCGGCTCTTGGGCTCGAGGTACTCGGCCAGGATGCGCAGCGCGCGCGCATCCTTGCTGTTGAGGAATGCCTGGTTGCTGTAGGCCTTGACGCTGTGGCGTCGACGTTCGGTCATGAACGAAGTCTAGCGCGCTGGCGCTTGCCGTGCACTTTACGCAGGCGAGCAGCGTCGCCTAACCGAACATGCATCCGGGCCGAGGTCTGAGCTATGCTTGCGGCGCAGCCGGGGGACGGGCGATGAGCAAGATCCTCGACAATCTCAAGCAGGCGGAGCTCGACCGCACCGTGCTGGCCGAGGCCGAGTCGCGTTTGGCGTCGGACCGCCTCGGCACGGCCTTGGCGGAAGAGCAGCGTCTGCTGGAGCTGAAGGCCGAGCGCAAGGCGCGCGAGCGCGGCGTGGCCGAAGCGCGGGCGCTCGAAGTGGCGCAGGCGCGCCTGGCGGCGGAGCGCGAAGCGCAGCGCGCGGCGCACGCCCGCATGGAGGCCGCGGCCGAAGCGAGCCGCATCGAGCGCGAGCGCCTGGTGACCGAGCTCGAGCTCAGGCGCGCGGCGCAGGCGCGCACCGAAGAGGAGGCCAACGCGGCGCCACGCAGGGGCCCGCTCGCGCTTGCCGCGGCGCTGCTTGCGCTGGCGCTGCTCGCAGTGCTCGCGGCAGGGATTGCGATCGGAAGATTTGCCGCGACGAGCGCGTCGCGCCCGGCGCTCCGGCCCGTGCCCGCGCCGGGCGCGCAGCTCAAGCCGGAGCCGGGCTTGAAGCTCGACCGCGACCTGGACGCGTTCGCGGCCCGCGCCGCGGCGCTCGAGCGAGAGAAATAGGCCGGTCCGGCACGTCGTCCGCAGTCCGATGGTGCCGCGCCGCTGAACGAATCGCGCGCACAACTGTCCATTGCTGGTCTAGCCCGGCGTGCTCGAAAGGAGATGCCCTACGCATTCGGCTTTGCGGCGCTGCTGGTGGTGACCAGCACGCTGCTCCACTACGAGTCGCTTAGGCTTCTCTCGAGCTGGATCCCGCATCTCAGGATCAGGCCGCGCGCGCGCCTGCTGGCGGTGATCTTCGGCGTCTTCCTCGGTCACCTGCTCGAGATCGCGTGCTACGCGCTCGCCTTCTACTATCTGCACGACCATTTCGACCTGGGCAGTTTCGGCGGCAAGTTCGTCGACAATTTCGCGACCTATTTCTACTTCTCCGCCGAGAGCTACACCTCGATCGGCATGGGCGACATCTACCCGCTGGGGTCGCTGCGCCTGATTACCGGGGTCGAGGCGCTCAACGGCCTGCTGATGGTCGGCTGGTCGGCGTCGTTCACCTACCTCGCGATGCAGCGTTACTGGAACGTCATCGAGCGCGACTAGCCGTCGCCGCAAGTCAGGAACGTGTCAGGCAGGTGTGTTGCAGCGCAGAGCGACAAGTCGTTCGCTTGATGGAATGATGCGCGCACCCTGGGGAGGGAGATATGACAACCAAACAAACGTCGGACCAAGGCAGTGAAGTACCGCGTGCAGTGCAAGCAAAAGGCTGGAACGAGCTGTACTTGAAGGAGGACTGGTGGGCGATCTGGCTCGGACTGGGAATCGTGCTGGTGGCGTTCCTGTTCTTCGCCGGAGGATCGAGCATCAAGTGGATCGCGGTCACGCCAGGCGGTTGGACCTCATTCGACCAGCTGTGGGCGGATTTCGTTGCGAAAATCCCCCAATACATCGCGCAGTTCGTCATGTGGCTGATCATCTTCTGCATCAGCGTGAAGGCGATGGGCTACAAGCTGAGCGAGTTCATCCCGTCCTTCATCTTCATCTACGTCTTTTCGATTGTGATCATGATTCTGTGGGGGTGGAAATACTCCCACACCTACAACCTGGAGCCGCCTCTGGTGGCCTTGGTGCTGGGCCTGCTCATCTCCAATACCGTAGGACTGCCGCGGTGGATGGATGCCGGCTTCCGGGTGGAGTACTACATCAAGACGGGCATCGTGCTGCTCGGCGCCACCCTGCCTTTCACCCTGATCATCTGGGCGGGTCCGGTCGCCATCTTCCAGGCGTCGACGATCTCGATCGTCACTTTCCTCGTCATCTACTTCGTCGGCCGCAAGCTGGGCATTGACCGCCAGCTCTGCGCCACCATGGGCGCCGGAGGAGCGGTGTGCGGCATTTCCGCCGCCATCGCCATCGCCGGTGCCGTGGGAGCCAAGAAGGAGCACGCGCCCATCGCGATCACCCTGGTGGTCATCTGGGCGATTGCGATGGTCTTCTTCCTGCCCCTGGTGTCGCGGGTATTGGGCCTGCCGACCGGCGTCGCCGGGGCGTGGATCGGCACTTCCGAGTTCGCCGATGCCGCCGGCTTCGCCGCCGCCTCGTCCTATGGCAATCTCGCCGGGCATGTCCAAGGCATCTCC
>DAHVFK010000445.1 GCA_027317055.1 Betaproteobacteria bacterium
TCCTGACCGCCTCCGCTGCGCTCCGGCCAGAAATGACGCGGTTCGTCGGGAGGCTAGCGTGACAGTGACGCGGGAGGGTGGCTAGACTCGGGCTGCTTTGGTCAGACCCGGGGAGACGACAATTCATGGTCCGCAAGCCGCGCGACTACGACGCCGAACTCCAGGCGCTCATGGAGAAGGCCAAGAAGGTCAAATCCCGGAAAAGGCCGGAACTAACGAACTGGCCTCCTGGTACGCATAAGCAGACAAAGTGCGAACGTCACGCGGCGCGTGGGTAGGCTTCGGGTAGGGTGCGCAGCGGTCTCAATCCGTCGGTGTTTTCCGACATGCTGCTCCGGTCACCCCAGACGTAGTCGCCGGTCAGGTTCACATGCTCCCAGCCGAGCGGCGAGAGATGGGCAAGCAGATTGTCGGGCACATCCTCGGTCTGGCGGAGGGCCGCGACGGCGCGCTCCAGGTATCGCGTGTTCCACAGGATGATGGCGGTGACGAGCAGGTTGAGGCCGGACGCGCGGTGCTGCTGATTCTCGTAGGTACGGTCGCGGATCTCCCCGAGCCGGTGGATGAAGACCGCGCGGGCCAGGCTGTTGCGCGCTTCGCCCTTGTTCAGCTCCTGGCCGGTTTCGCGGCGCAGTTCGGGTTCGCTGATCCAGTCGAGCGTGAACAGCGTGCGCTCCAGCCGGCCCAGTTCCCGCAGTGCGGCGGCCACCCCGTTCTGCCGCGGATAGGCGGCGAGCTGGCGCATGATGAGCGACGCCGTCACCGTGCCGGTGCGGATCGAGGCGACGACGCGCAGGATCTCCGACCAGTGCGCCCGGATGAGGGCGACGTTGATGCGGCCGGCGATCATCGGCTCCAGCGCGGGATAGGCGGACGGCTTGCCGAAGCTGTAGAGCCGGCGATGCTTGAGATCCGGGATGCGCGGCGCGAACTGGAAGCCGAGCAGACTGCACAGTGCGAAGACATGGTCGGAATCGCCGCCGCCATCCGTGTGGTGCCGTCGCGTCGCCACTTCACTCTGATGATAGAGCAGCGCGTCCAGCACATGCAGCGCCTCGCTCGCCGTCGCCGCGATCAGCTTCGTGTAGAACGGTGCGTAGCGGTCGGAGAGGTGGGAGTAGACCTTGAAGCCGGATCGCTGGCTGTAGTGGGCGTTTAGCCGCGCGGCATCCCGGCCGAAGCCGGCGGCCTGGAAGAACTGGCCGTCCGACGACGAGGAGGTGCCGCTGCCGAATACCGCCGCGAAGGGCTCGCACTGCTGATGGTCGACCAGGCGGCGCAGCGCCAGCGCGTAGGTCTCTTCGCGGATGTGCCAGTCCGATGTCCAAGCGAGTTGGCCGAGACTGGCGATGCTGCACGCCTCGGCCATGCGCGTGAGGCCGAGGTTGAGCCCGTCGGCGAGCAACCCGGCCATCAGGATGCGGCTGTCGGCCGCGACCTCGCCGGTGCGCAGATGGGTGAAGCAGCTCGGGAAGCCAGTCCAGCTCGCCACTTCGGCCAGCAGATCGGTGATGCGGATGCGCGGCAGCATGGCGTAGAGCCGTGCCGCCAGCGCCTCGGCCTCGGGCGGCGTCGTCTTCTCGATCGGCGCGATCTTCAGCACGCCATTGCTGATCGTCACGTCGGGCAGACTGCCGGCAGTGGCCTGGGCATCGACCGCCTTCAGCCGCTCGTCGAGCAGCGCTTGGCGAGCGGCGATGAACCGATCGAAGTCATGTTCGACTGCGATCGGCAGGGTGCCCGCCTGCTGCAGCTCCCGCAGCGTCTGAGCCGAGATCAACCGTTCCTCGAAGGATCGGTATTGCCGGCTACCGGAGACCCAGACGTCGCCGGCGCGCAGTCGATCGCATAGTTCCGACAGCACGCAGAGCTCGTAATGGCGCCGGTCGATGGTGCCGCCGGGCAGGACGTAGGGCGCCCAGCGCTGCCGCACGAAGCCGGTCGGTGCGGATTTCGGCAGGCCGGCCCCGGAGCGGTTCGCCTCGCGCAACACCATGATCGCGCGCATCAGCGAGGCGCAGGCGGGCACGCCCTCAAAATCGAACGCGTCGAGGAACGCGGGGGACCAGCGGCGAATGCCGGCATAATGCTGGCCGAGCTTCTCGAGCGTGTCGAACTCCTCCGGACGGGCCAGCGCCTCGGCTTCCGCGACCGTGTCGCGAAACCGCTCCCACGGGATCACCGTGGCGATCGCGGCGTAGGCGTCCTGCTCGTCATCGCGGGCCGCGATCAGTGCAGCGCCGACGCGGGCATAGAGGCGGACCTTCTCATTGATCGCCCGCGCATCGGCCTGGAAGGCGCGGGCGTGCCGCCCCTCGGCCTTGCGGAACATCGCGCCGACCAGCCGCTCAAACAGCTCGATCGCCTGGTCGGTCAGGCTGGCGATGATGTCGAGCGTGGTGGCGACCAGCGTCGCGTGCCGGCGCTGTCGCTCATAATGGGCGACATGCTGCACCGTGGTGCGCCCGGCCTCGCGCGCGAGTTGCGCCAGTCGAGCCTGGTGGACGAGATGGCCGCGCCCAGGCTCGACGCCGATGGCGCGCACGTGTTCAAGCCGCTCGATGAGGCCGAGCATGGCGGAGGGCTTGGCCGCCTCCGGCATGTGCCGCAGCCAGGCCAGCCAGCTCAGACTGCTTCCCTCCCGATGTTCGGTCAGGGCATCGAGGCGCTTGCGCTGTTCGGCGGAAAGCCCCCCGGTCAGCCGACGGTGCACCTCCCGACGCGCGCCGTGGCGCAGATCAGCGCACAGACGCTCCAGGGCCGCGGGAGGCGGGACGACGATGCCGCGCGCGCGGCACGCCTGCATCACCGCTTCCGCCAGGAAGGAGAGCCGGTCGTTCTCGATCGCTTGCGTGAGCAACGCATCCTTCAGTTCAGCGGCGGCGCGCCTGCCGAACGGGCGCAGCCGGAGCTGATCCTGGCACTCGATCGCGTGGCGCTGCCGGTTCCGCTCCGTCCCGAGATACTCGTCGATGCCGTCCGGGAGAGCCTCGATCTGATCTGCAACGAACGCCAGCAACGGAATTGGTGGCCGCTCGCCGGCGCGCAGCGCGCGGCCCGGGAAACGCAGGTAGCAAAGCATCAGCGCGTAACCGAGCCGATTGTGGTCGCCACGGCATCGCCGGATCGCGGCCAAGTCAGCGTCGGACAGCGTGTAATGGCGGACCAGCTCACGCTGCTCCGTCGGCGGCTCGAACAGATCCGCGATCTGGATTTCGCTCAGTCGCTGCC
>DAHVFK010000446.1 GCA_027317055.1 Betaproteobacteria bacterium
GGTCGCGGTAACGGGGAGTCCACAGTTCAACGGTGATAATCGCCCCGACTAGCAGCGTAAGCAGGATGCCGGGGATCGATTGGCGATAGAGGTGCGCCACCCGATCGGCGAAAATCTGCTGCCCCGGCTCGGGTGAGGGTTCACGGTTCGTCGCCGCCGCGAACTTGGGCGCGTAAACAGTCGTAGGGGCGGCTTCGGTATTCATTCGGCGCCAATCAGGCTCTCCCCCGATTATAGCCGCCGCCGTGGCGCGTAGGAGGCAGGGAAGGGGCGTGCTACAGACTTTTGCCGTTGCGGATGATGCCGACGGCAGTGCCCTCGATGGTCATGGAGTCGCGCCGCAGGTCAAGCTCGATCGGTCTGAACTCCGGATTTTCGGGCAGCAGCTGAACCATGTGCCCGCGCCGCCGAAAGCGCTTGACCGTAACTTCATCGGCGAGTCGAGCGACGATGATTTGGCCGCTGCGTGCTTCGTGCCCACGGTGGACCGCCAGCAGGTCGCCTTCGAGTATCCCGGCGTCGCGCATCGACATTCCACGCACCCGCAGGAGATAGTCGGCCCGCGGGGTGAACAGATTGGGGTCGATCTGGAAACGCCCCTGTAGGTGCTCCTCGGCCAGCATCGGGCTGCCCGCCGCGACGCGCCCTACGACCGGCAATTCCATCAATTTGCCGTGGCGTGCGCCGCTCTTGTCGCGCACCCGAATGCCGCGCGAGGCGCCCGACGAAATGTCTATGACGCCCTTGCGCGCAAGGGCACGAAGGTGCTGTTCGGCCGCGTTCGCGGAGCGAAAACCCATCCTAAGGGCGATCTCGGCACGCGTGGGCGGATAGCCGGACGCCTCCGTCAACTCTCGAACGAGCTGCAGAATTTCCGCCTGTCGGTCAGTGAGTGCGTCCATGTCAGCAGTTACTGGTTCCCCATTCAGCACTGAGATTATATACAGTATGTGGTCATACGCAAGCAGGTCCGGCGATTGCGGCGAGTTACAATGCTCCGCCCGCGTCCCGGAACCCGTTCCGTGATCATCCAGTCCCTGCTCGACACCGACCTGTACAAGTTCACCATGATGCAGGTCGTGCTGCACCACTTTCCCGGTGCGCAAGTCGAATACAAATTCAAGTGCCGCACCGGAGGCGTCGATCTGGCGCGCTATATCGACGAGATCCGGGCAGAGGTCGACGCGCTGTGCACCCTTCGCTTTCGCGACGACGAACTGGATTACCTGCGCGCCATGCGGTTCCTGAAGTCGGATTTCGTCGATTTTCTCGGACTGTTTCAGTTCAACCGCCGTTTCATCGGCATCGACGCGCAGCGCGCGCCGGAAGGTGAAGTAGACATCACGCTGCGCGGGCCCTGGTTGCACCTGATTCTGTTCGAGATCCCTGTCCTGGCAATCATTTCCGAGGTCTACTTTCGCCGCACGCAGCCGAGCTACGATTTGGGCGAGGGTCGCCGCCGCTTGCAGTCGAAAATCGATCTAGTGCGTACGGTCGACTCCGCCCTAGAATTCAAGATTTCCGACTTCGGCACGCGCAGGCGCTTCTCGGCGCAGTGGCACGAAGAAGCCCTTCAAACGCTGAAGCGGGAGGTGCCAGAGCACTTCGCGGGCACTTCGAACGTCTGGTTCTCGATGCGCAATGACATGACTCCGCTCGGCACTTTCGGACACGAATACATGCAGGCGTGCCAGGCTCTCGGCCCGCGGCTGCGCGACTCGCAAGTGTTCGCATTCGATACCTGGGCGAAGGAGTACCGCGGCGACCTTGGAATCGCGCTTTCCGACACGTATGGTCTGGATGCCTTCCTGCGCGATTTCGACATGTATTTCTGCAAGCTGTTCGACGGCGCGCGGCACGATTCCGGAGATCCTTTCGAGTGGGGCGAGCGCCTGATCGCGCACTACCACAAGAATAGGGTCGACCCGCGTTCGAAGACGTTCATCTTCTCGGATCAGTTGTCTTTTCCCAGGGCAATCGAGATATCGCGTCACTTTCACGGCCGGGTCAAGACCGCGTTCGGAATCGGCACCAACCTCACCAACGACGTCGGCTGCGAGGCGCTGAACATTGTCATCAAGATGACCGAATGCAACGGCCAGCCGGTCGCGAAAGTGTCGGATTCGCCTGGCAAAACGATGTGCAAGGACGAGGGCTATCTGGCGTATCTTCGACAGGTATTCGGGCTGGCGCCGCCGGTACCGCGATAGGCTAGCTCTGGAAGACTCCGCGCAACATCGACGCACCGCGATTGCAGTGCTCGTCACATGTTTCGCGCTCAACATGTTCGGGCGCGGGATCAGCGATACCTACACGGTGTTCCTGCTGCCGCTGGAGCGCGAGTTCGGCTGGAGCCGGTCGCAGCTCACCAGCGTCTATTCCCTGTATCTGCTGGTGAGCGGCTTCGCGGCGCCGCTGGTCGGGATCGTCTTCGATCGCCTTGGTCCGCGTTGGGTCTACGGCGCGGGTGCGATCTTTCTCGGCGCGGCGTTCTTTCTTTCGGGCGGGATTTCGCATCTCTGGCAGTTCTACCTCCTGATCGGAGTATCGGTCGGTATTGGCGTTGGCCTGACCGGCATGGTCCCCGCCTCGGGTCTTCTTTCGCGTTGGTACCGGGCGCGCTTGTCGACCGCCATCGGCTTCGTTTTTTCCGCCGTCGGCATTGGTGCGGTCACGCTCGTGCCGCTTACGCAATGGCTGGTGGACGGCTATGGTTGGCAATTTTCCTACCGTGTACTAGGGGCGTTGCTCATCGGTGTTGTGCCCGTGGTTTTCTTCGTCGTTCCCTGGCGCCGATTCGCGGCCGGTCATCCTGCGCACCGCAAGGACTCGAAAGAGGAGACGGCCACAGGAGGCTGGACGCTGCGCGCCGCCGTGGGCACGAGCATCTATTGGGCGATGGCGCAGGCGTTTTTCTGCACCGCGGCCGGAATGTTCACGATTATCGTGCAGACAGTGGCGTTTCTTATCGACGTCGGTTTTTCACCGCTCAGTGCGGCGACGGCGTTCGGCTTCGTTGGAATGCTGTCGGTGGTCAGCGTAACAAGCAGCGGGCTGCTGTCCGACAGGTTCGGCATGCGCCAGACGATATCCGCAAGCTTCGCCGGAACGGCGACTGGAATCGTGATTCTGATGGCACTCGCCGGCGGCGCGTTTCCCGCTCTGCTGGCCGCGTACGTAATCGTATTCGGTCTGTGCCAAGGCGTGCGCGGGCCGATCATCTCATCGG
>DAHVFK010000447.1 GCA_027317055.1 Betaproteobacteria bacterium
GGCGCGATGCAGTTCGAGCGCACCTTGTATTTCGCCATGTCGAGCGCCATCGACTTCGACAGCCCGACGATGCCGAGCTTGGCGGCGGAGTAGTTGGCCTGGCCGAAGTTGCCCACCAGGCCGCTGGTCGAGGTCATGTTGACGTAGCTGCCCGAACTCTGGCTCTTGAAGTACGGGGCGGCTGCGCGCGCGACGTAGAACGAGCCGTTCAGGTGCACGTCGATCACCGCCTTCCACTCCTCGACCGACATGTTGAAAAAGAACCGGTCGCGCAGGATGCCCGCGTTGTTGACCACGCAGTCGATGCGGCCGAAGGCGTCGATTGCGACCTTGACGATGCGGTTGGCGGACTCCCATTCGGCCACGCTGTCCGTGCTGGCGACCGCGGCGCCGCCCTTGGTCTTGATCTCGTCCACGACCTTCTGCGCCGGTCCGGCGTCCTTGCCTTCGCCCGAGACCGAGGCGCCGACGTCGTTCACCACCACCTTGGCGCCCTCGGCGGCCATCGCGAGCGCGAAGTCGCGCCCGATCCCGCCGCCTGCGCCGGTGACCACCGCAACCTTGTTTTCGAGCATGTTCATCGTGTGATTTCCAGTACTACGGCTTCCTGGTCTTCGGCCACGTCCTCGCCTTCGGCGACCAGGATCGAATGCACCACGCCGGCGGCGGGCGCGGACAGCGGAATCTCCATCTTCATCGACTCGACGATCAGGATCGTGTCGTCCTGCGCCACGCTCGTGCCGGCGGCGGCCTCGATGCGCGCCACCTTGCCGGCTACCTCGCACTTGATCCTGAGCAGCGCCATTTCGTTTTTTCCCTGGAGCGCATTGTAGACGTCTGCCAGAATCCAGTCTCACATGAGCTGGCAGGACGAAATCGACGATTTGCGCCGGCGCGAGGAGCTTGCGCGGCGCATGGGCGGCCCGGACAAGGTCAAGCGCCAGCACGACGGCGGCAAGCTGACGGTGCGCGAGCGCGTCGAGCGGCTGCTCGACGCGGGCTCGTTCCACGAGATCGGCGCGCTGACCGGGGTCGCGCGCTACGGCGCCGACGGCACCACCATCGAGGAGTTCACCCCGGCCAACCTGGTCACCGGGCGCGGCAGGATCGATGGCCGGCCGGTGGTGGTGGCGGGCGACGATTTCACGGTGCGCGGCGGGGCGAACGACGCCGGCATCAAGGGCAAACTCCTGCAGTGCGAGCGCATGGCGCGCGACCTGCGCCTGCCGATGGTGCGGCTGGTCGACGGCACCGGGGGCGGGGGCTCGGTCAAGAACCTCGAGATGCTCGGCTATTCGCCGATGCCCAAGGCCTTCTTGTGGGACACCTGGACCGACAACCTGGGCGAGGTGCCGGTGGTGTCGCTCGCGCTCGGCTCGGTCGCGGGCCTGGGCTCGGCGCGCGTGGTGGCGAGCCACTACTCGGTGATGGTGAAGGACAGCTCGCAGCTGTTCGTCGCCGGTCCGCCGGTGGTCGCGCGCACCCACCGCCAGTTCGACAAGAACGAGCTCGGCGGCAGCCAGATCCACACCCGCAACGGCGCGGTCGACGACGAGGCCGCGAGCGAGGACGAGGCCTTCGCGCGCGCGCGCCGGTTCCTTTCCTACCTGCCGTCCTCGGTTTACGAACTTCCTCCTCATATTCAGTCTGACGACGATCCACGGCGGCGCGAGGAATGGCTGATCGAGGCGGTGCCGCGCGATCCGAAGAAGGTCTACCCCATGCGCCGCATCGTCGACGCGCTGGTCGACAAGGGCTCGTTCTTCGAAATGGGGCGCAACTGGGGCCGGCCGATCATCACCGGCCTGGCGCGCCTTGGCGGCTGGCCGGTGGCGCTGATGGCGGGCGACCCGATGCACTACGGCGGCGCCTGGACCGCCAAGGCCTCGGAGAAGATCACCCGCTTCGTCGACCTGGCGCAGGTGTTCCATTTGCCGGTGGTGCACCTGGTGGACGTGCCCGGATTCCTGATCGGTCCCGACGCCGAGCGCGACGCGACGATACGCTTTGGCATGCGCGCGGCGAGCGCGGTGCTGCAATCGACCGTGCCGTGGTGCTCGGTGCTGGTGCGCAAGGTGTTCGGCGTCGCCGGCGCGGTGCACCAGAACTCGACCCGCTACTGCATGCGCATGGCCTGGCCCTCGGCCGAGTGGGGCTCGCTGCCGATCGCGGGGGGACTGGAAGCGGCCTACAAGGGCGAGATCGAGGCCGCGCCGGACCCCGAGGCCAAGCGGGCCGAGATCGAGGCGCGCATCCGCCGCTTCGCTTCGCCCTTGCGCAGCGCCGAGAAGTTCGACGTCGAGGAGATCATCGATCCGCGCGACACCCGGCCGCTGCTGTGCGAGTTCGCGGAGCTCGCGGCGCCCTTGCGCACGGCGGGCCCGGTGCGTTTCGGCGTGCGGCCCTGATTACTTGCGCGCGATCAGGACCAGCCCGGCGGCGACCAGCAGCATGCCGCCGATCAGGCCGGCGCTGACCGGCTCGCCCAGGATCGCGGCGCCGAGCAGCACACCCGCCACCGGGGCGACGAAATTGAAGCTCATCATCACGCTCGGCGGGTAGCGCCGGATGAGCGAAAAGTTGACCGTGAAGGCGAGACCGGCGATCACCACGCCTTGGTAGAAAATTCCCGCCAGCGGGGCGAAGCCGATGTTCTCGACCTGGACCGTTTCGAACGCGAGCGCGCCGGCGGCGAACAGCGGCAGCGAGACGACGCCCTGCCAGAACGCGAGCCGGACTTCGTTCACGCGCTTGAGCAGGCGGCCGCTCAACGCGAGCCGCAGGCCGAGCAGACAGGCGCTTGCGAGCACGATCCAGTCTCCGTACCCGCTCACGCCCGGCGGCGCGCCGCGCGCGAGCACCAGCGCCACCCCGGCGAAGGCGACCAGCGCGCCGAGCGCGCGCCGCGGCCGCAGCCGGTCGCCGGGCACCAGCAGGTGCGCGAACAGCAGGCCGAACAGCGGGTTGCTGGCGATCAGGACCGCGCCGTTCACCGCGGCGGTGGCGTTGAAGCCGAAGTTCATGAGCGCGATCTGGAGCGTGAACAGCAGACCGATGCCAAGCAGCGCCGGCCATTCGCCCGGCGCCGGGCGAAGCGGTACGCGCACGTAACGCGCCCAGGCCGCGATGCAGGCGCTGCCGAGCGCAAAGCGCAGCAGCCCGCTCCACAGCGGCGGGAACGCCTCGAGCCCGAGCTTGACCGCGACCGGGTTGCCGCCCCACAGGGTA
>DAHVFK010000448.1 GCA_027317055.1 Betaproteobacteria bacterium
CCGCGTGCACGCGCACGCGCTTTGGATCGAGCGCTTCGCCGCATTGCGAGCAAACAAGGACCGGGTCGGAATTCCCGCCGCACTCGAGGTGCCGCTGGAGCAGCGGCCGGCCCTTTTTCCCCGCCATGTAAATGGCGCCCCAGAGAACATCAGCGGCGTCCAGCGGTCGCCGATGACGAACACGCGCCCGCGCGAGCGATCATGCCTACCGGTCCAGTTTGTCCCGGCGCGCGTCAGAGCGTTGAGCCGTGCACGATCACCTCTTCCACGTCGCGCAGGCGGTCCTTGCCGAAGTAGATCTCGCCATCGACGAAAAAGGTCGGCGAGCCGAACGCCCCTCGCTCGACCGCGCGCTGGGTCTGCGCCACCAGCGTCTCCTTCACCTCTGGCGTCTGCACGAGCTCGAACAGGCGCTCCGCCGGCAGGCCGGACTCGATGAGCGCCGCGCGCAACACCGCCGGGTCGTCCAGCTTCTTCGGCGCGGCCCACATGTGGCGGTAGACCTCGTCGACATAGCGCTCGAAGACTCCGAGCTTGCGTGCCGCCAGCGCGCCGCGCATCAGCGCCAGCGTATTGATAGGAAAGAAAGGATTGAACCTGTACTGCGTGATCCGGTGCCGGCGAAGGAACCGGTCGGTCTCGAGCTGCTGATATTCCGGCTTGTTCCTGATGCCGGCGAAGCTTTCCGCGGGCGAGCGGTTATTGGTCAGCTTGAAGAATCCGCCCAGCAGCACGGGTACGTACTCGAAGCGGGCACCGGTGCGCTGCTCGATCTGCGGAATGACCAGGTGGCTCAGATAGGCGTTCGGGCTGCCGAAATCGAACAGGAACTCGATTCTGGGCATGGATCACCATTTCTCGCCGAAGGGACGGATCTCCGTTTCGGAGCTCCAGGCGTCGCGCGGCTGGTTATAGAGTGCCCAGTAGGACTCGGCCACGGCTTCCGGGCGCATCAGACGCCCGGGCGGGAGCTTGGCGAGCGCTTCTGCCCCTTCGCGCTCCCTGATCCGCTCGCGCACCCAGGCGGTATCGACGCCCGCATCGATCACCAGGTGGGCGACGTGAATGTTCTTCGGCCCGAGCTCGCGCGCCATGGACTGCGCGACCGCCCGCAGCCCCATCTTGGCCGAGGCGAAGGCCGCAAAGCCGACGCCGCCGCGCATGCTCGCCGTGGCGCCGGTAAAGAAGATGGCTCCCTTGCCCCGGGAGAGCATGAGGCGCGCCGCTTCGCGGCCGGCGAGAAAGCCCGAATAGCAGGCCAATTCCCAGACCTTGCGGAACACGCGCTCAGTCGTCTCCAGGATCGGGAAGTTGACGTTGGCGCCGATGTTGAAAACGCACACCTCGAGCGGCGCCTGGGCGTCCGCCTCGCGCAGGAACGAGGTGACGTCCTCCTCCTTGCGCGCGTCGAGCGGCCGGCCCGCGGCGCGCCCGCCTGCCTTTTCGATCTCGGCGACCAGCGGCGCCAGCTTGTCGCCATTGCGCCGCCCGGCGAATACGGTGAATCCTTCCGCCGCGAACTTGCGCGCGATCGCGGCGCCGATGAAATCGCCCGCGCCAATGACCGCGGCCGTGGCCTGCCGTGCTGCCATGTGGATCTCCTGTGCGCGATCCCTGAGCGGAAAGATCGGCCCCGGTCGTGCAGGTTTGTGATCGTGAATTTTGTTTTTACACTTGTCAATCGCGCCATTGTTGCGGGCACGGAATGGGAGGACGATTTGCCGCGTTAGCACCGGAGGGCGAAATGCTCGGCTTACGCGACCCCCCGTTGCGTCCCGACCGACGACCCGAGATCGCGTCAAGCGCGATCGCTTAGCGCCGACCGTCGTACCACGAGAAGCATTCTTTGGCGCTGCGCAGCGTTCGGCCGCCGCTCGCGACGGTCTTCAGCATGAACATTAGCAGCTCCCGCGCCGTATAGAGCGTTGCCTTACGGCCGCTGGTCGCCAACGGATGGCGATGAAGAATCGCAATGGTCCGCCCCTCGCGGCGCGCAAGACGCTTGAGTCTGCGAAACAGATCGATTTCCTCCGCCGCATACAGCTCCTGGTTGAAGCCGCCAAGCCGCTTGAATGCGGCCGCTTCGCAAAAGATGAACGCGCCCGCGCCCCACTTATTGATCCTGCTGAGCGCGTTCCAGAGCAAGCCCAGTGACCGGATGACAGGACGACTCGGCTCGATCCGCACGGTGCTGCCGCCGGCGAGGCAACGGCCCGATTGAATTTCCCTCGCAACGTCCTCGCACAGGGCCGCGCTCGGATAGGAGTCGGCGTCGACGAAGATCAGCCAGTCGCCTTGCGCATGGGCTGCGCCGGCGTTGCGGGCGCGGCTGATCTGATTGACCGGTTCGAACACGACCCGGGCACCCGCCGCGCACGCAATTTCCGCCGTGCGATCGGTCGAGTTGTTGTCGCAAACAATCAGCTCCGGAGCCCAGCCGCGCCGCACAAACACCGACATCGCCTCGTGCAGGCGCTGCAACGAGGCGCCGAGAAGCCGCTCTTCATTGAACGCCGGTACGACGACCGAGATTTTCATGAACTTATCGGGATTCACCGGTGTCTTGCGGCACGGGGCCGCGCGCGCACCCGCCCGCCGAATGCGGCCAGTTCGTTCAGCAGCAGCGCCGCGATCACCAGCACGCCTCCCGCCAGCGTCGCCGACGCGGGCGCTTCGCCCGCGCCCAGCCAGACCCACAGCGGGCCGAGCACCACTTCGAGCATCGCCAGCAGCGACATCTCGGGCGCCGACAGGTGCGGGCTCGCGCGCACCATGAGCATGCACGGCAAGCCGAGCTGCAGGCAACCCAGACCCGCGAGCAGGACAAGATCGTGCGCGCCGGCGTGGAACGGCAACGCGAACGGCAGGCAGAGGGCGGCCGAGAGCGCGGCGCCGATGAGCACCGCCGGGACGAGGTCGACCGAGCGGCCGGCGTGCTTGAGCGTCACCAGGTTCACCGCCGCGGCCAGCGGCACGGCGAGGGCGATCGCCATCCCGGCGAGGTGGCGCGGTTCGCCCGCGGCGAAGCGCGAGCCGAACATCCACAGCATCCCGGCGATTGCGAGCCCGATCGCAGCCCAGGTGCGTGCGGCGATCGGATCGCGCAGCACCGCGCGCGCGAGCAGCGCCGTGACCAGCGGCGTGATGCTGTTGACGATCAGCGTGTTGGCGGTGGTTGTGGTCATCAGCGCCAGCATGAACGCGATCATCATGAT
>DAHVFK010000449.1 GCA_027317055.1 Betaproteobacteria bacterium
GTGGGCGAGGCGGTGACCGCGGGCAAGATGCTCGCCGAGGGCACGCCGGTCGATCAGATTCGCCAGGCGTTACGCGCGCGCTACGGGCACGGGGGCTGATTTGAACGGAATCGTCTCCGTCTATATTCAGCATTTCACCTACGTGGGGCTGTTTGGCGTGCTCGCATTGTGCGGCCTGGGGCTGCCGATTCCCGAAGACGTGGCGCTGCTGGCTGGTGGCTTTCTGGTCCATCGCGGGGTTACTCAGATGCCTGCCACGCTCGCGGTCGCGCTAGTTGGCGTGGTGGCGGGCGACAACTCGCTGTTCTTTATCGGCCGCCGCTTTGGCACCGGCTTCATAAAATATATTCAGCTCGGCCGGCCCGGGTCGCAACGGCAGATCGATCGGCTCAAGGGCTTCATGTCGCGCCACGGTCATATGGCGATTTTCTACGCCCGCTTTCTGGCCGGCGTGCGCGCGCTGGTCTACCTGACCGCCGGATCGCTCGGCGTGCGCCCTGGACGGTTTATTTTCTACGACTTCCTGGGCGCGATTATCTCGGTGCCGATCGTGGTCTCGCTCGGCTATCTCTTCGGTACCGAAATCGAACAGGTCTTTCACTATCTCGGCGGCTTCGAGCATCTTATCTGGATTGTCCTGCTCGGCTCGGTGGTGGTCTACGCCAGCCGCACGCTGATCCTCGCGCGGGCGCGCGACGCGGATTCGCCCTGAGCGGATGCGCATAGGCCCGGCGCGGGCCGACCACGATGCGAGTGCCGTTTCCCGCCTTAGGACTGAAGGCCAAGCTGATTGCGCTGATGGTCGCGCTGCTGGCGTTGACGCTCGGCGCCGAGATGCTGGTCAGTCTCAAGGCCGAAGAGGTGATCGTCAGCACCACGCAGAACAAGGTCAAGGATCTCGCCAGCGTGATCCAGATCAGTGTGCAGGAGCTGACCTCGGTTTCGGCGACCGATCGCGACCGCCTGCAGACCTACGTCGAGCGGCTGCATACGCGCGGGCTGGAAGTCTCCATCGCCTCGGACCAGGACCTCATCATCAACAGCTCCAATCCCAAGCTGATCGGCGCCGAGCTCAACCCCGAAACCGTGCGCACCCTGATGGCGCTGCGTACCGGCAGTTCGCGCGACCCGGTGGCGGTGCCGGCGTCAATCCTGGGCCTGTCCGACCCCGAGAGCACGGTCTACTTCATTCCGGTCGAGGTCGAGGACCATCTGCTCGGCTACGTCCAGGTAGTCGCCAATTTCAGTGATTTCGACCAGCCGCTGCGCGACTATCGGCTGCGGCTGCTGTCGCTTGGCCTGGCGATTTTCGCCGTCGGCATCGGTATCGCGTACATCCTGGCCGAGCGCTACGTCGAGCCGATCCATGCGGTGGCCGATGCCGCCCAGAACTTCGCCGCGCGTGGCCTTGAACCGGTGCCCGAGGCGCGACGGCGCGACGAGATCGGCCTGCTCACGCGCAGCTTCAACGACATGGTTGCGCAGCTCAGACGCGCCCGCGAGCGCGAGCAGGAGCTCAATCGGCTGGAGCGCTTCACCGCGCTCGGCCAGTTGGCCGGCGCGCTCGCCCACGAGATCAAGAATCCGCTCAACTTCATCAGTTTGGCGCTCGATCAGTTGCGCACCCGCTATGGTCCGAGCCTGCCGCGCGGGCGCGACGAATTTATGCGCCAACTGGTCATCATGAAGGACGAGGTGCATCGGCTGTCCGAGATGGTGCAGACCTTTCTGCATTACGGCCAGCCGATCGAGATCCATCCGGCGCCGACCGATCTGCACGGCCTCATCGAAGGCGTCCTCGCGCTCTCCGACTCGAAGCTCAAGAGCCAGGGTATCGAGGTGGTCGAGGAGGGCACGCAGGTGGCCGCCGTGCTCAACCTCGACGCCGAAAAGGTCCGCACCTGTTTCGTCAACGTAGTCGCCAACGCGACCCAGGCGATGCCCGAGGGCGGCCGCCTCGGCGTGGCCTTTGCGCGTGACAACGGGCGCTTCATCGTGCGCTTTTCCGACACCGGGCAGGGCGTCGATCCGGAGGTCCTCGAGCACGTCTTCGAGCCCTTCTTCACGACCAAGCGCGAGGGTATCGGCCTGGGCCTGTTTTTTTCCAAGGCGATCGTCGAGAAGCACGGCGGCACGATCACGATCGGTCCGAGTGCGACGCCGCCCGGCACCACCGTGACTTTCACTTTTCCGATCGGCGGGGTACAGCGATTGTGATGACCCAGGCTTCCGTATTGCTCGTCGAGGACAACGACCTCGAACGTCAGATTACCGCCGACACGCTGCGCGATGAGGGTTTCGCGGTCGAGGAGGCGCCGGTCGGCAAGCGCGCGATGGAGCTGCTGGCGCTCTCGCGCTTCGACGTCGTGCTGACCGATCTGATGATGCCCGGGATGTCGGGCGAGGAGCTGCTGGCCAAGGTCAAGCTGCAATATCCGGCCACCCAGGTGGTCGTGCTGCCCGCCCACGGCACCATCGACAGCGCCGTGCAGGCGATGAAAAACGGCGCCTTCTACTACCTCACAAAACCCACCGACCGCGAGTCGCTGGTCATGACGGTGGGCAAGGCGGCGGAGCTCTCGAGCCTGCAGCAGGAAAACCAGATCCTGCGCACCCAGATGGCGGGCAAGCTGCAAGTCGAGGGGATCATCGGGCAGGATCCGGCGATGCTGGAGATCGTCAAGATCGTGCGCAAGGTCGCGCCGTCGAACTCGACCGTGCTGATCCAGGGCGAGAGCGGCACCGGCAAAGAGGTGATCGCCCGCGCGATCCATCGCCTGTCGCCGCGCGGATCGCGCCCGATGGTCGCGATCAATTGCTCGGCGATTCCCGACACGCTTATCGAGAACGAATTGTTCGGCCATGAACGCGGGGCCTTCACCGGCGCCACCGAACGCAAGATGGGGCTGATCGAAAGCGCCGACAAGTCGACCCTGTTCCTCGACGAGATCGGCGATCTCGGATCGGGCGTGCAGGCCAAGCTGCTGCGCGTGCTGCAGGAGCGCGAACTGCGCCGCGTCGGCGGCAACGAATCGTTCAAGGTCGACGTGCGGCTGGTCGCCGCGACCAATCATAATCTGGCCGAAGAGGTCGCCGAGGAGCGCTTCCGTGAGGATCTCTACTACCGCATCAACGTGGTCACGCTGACGCTGCCGCCGCTGCGCGATCGCCGGGCCGACGTGCCGCTGCTCGCCACCCATACGC
>DAHVFK010000044.1 GCA_027317055.1 Betaproteobacteria bacterium
ATAATCCACGAATATCCGGATCGGGTGTGCAGCGAAATAGAGCGTTTCGTCGGATTCAACAAGGGATAGCCAATGAGCACTGCCGCACTTACCATACGCGGGCTGGAAAACAGGGTAGGCGAGGAGATCGCGGTCTCGCCCTGGCTCGAGATCACGCAGGAGCGCATCGATCAGTTCGCCAAGGCGATCGACGACTACCAGTGGATCCATGTCGACCGCGAGCGCGCCAAGCACTCGCCCTACGGCACCACGATCGCGCACGGTTTTCTGACGCTCTCGTTGGTGTCGCACCTGAGCGAGATCACGTTCTCGTTTTCGGATCGCAAGATGGGGGTCAACTACGGGCTGAACCGGGTGCGTTTCACCGCGCCGGTAGCGTCGGGGTCGAAAGTCCGGGCGCGCTTCACCCTGGCGAAGTACGAAAAGATTGAAGGCGGGGTACAGGTCATCTGGAACGTGGTCATGGAGCGCGAGGGCGGCGACAAGCCGGTGATGGTCGCCGAGACGATCGCGCGGCATTTCTTCTGAGGAGGTGCAGGGTGGCACAGCGATGGAAGAACAGGCCCCCCGGCTCCAACTGGGGCGAGTTCGGCCCCGACGATCAGCGCGGCCGAATGAACTACGTCACGCGCGAGAAGGTGTTGCAGGGCGCGGCCGAAGTAAAGGAGGGCATCAGCTTCTGCCTCTCGCTGCCGCTCGACTATCCGGGCGGCAGCGCGCTCAACGCGCGCCGCACGCCGCCGCGCCAGTTCGCGACGCTGCGCGACGGCAAGAAGAACGCCGGGCGGCAGAATTTCTGCTTTCCGCTGGCCGAAGACAACCCCGACCACACCGACGTGGTGTGCGACGACCTGGTGCTGCTGACGCTGCAGTACTCGACCCAGTGGGACTCGTTCGCCCACATCGGCAGTCGCTTCGACGCCGACGGCGACGGCAAGGCGGAGATCGTGTTCTACAATGGCTTTCGCGCCGGTGAGCACGTCAAGCCCGCGCCGGAGAACCGCGCCGCGCCCGAGCCGTGGGCCAAGTACGAGGGCGCGCGCGCCGACGCGCTCGGGATCCAGAATCTGGCCGAGCACGGCGCGCAGGGGCGCGGGGTCATGGTCGACCTGCACGCGCACTTCGGTCGCGAGCGCCGCGCGGTCGGCTACGACGACCTGATGCGGGTGCTGGAAGTCGACAAGGTCGCCATCGAGCGCGGCGACATGGTGTGCCTGTACACCGGGTTCGCCGACGTGATCCTAGAGCTGAACAAGAACCCCGACCCGAAGCTGCTGCATTCGACTTGCAGCGGCCTGGACGGGCGCGACGACAAGCTGCTCGCCTGGATCAGCGACTCGGGCCTGGCCTGCCTGATCGCCGACAACTACGCGGTCGAGATCATCCCGACCAGCCTGTTCAAGCCGGCGCCGCACGCGATGATGCCGCTGCACGAGCACTGCATCTTCAAGAACGGCATTCACCTGGGCGAGCTGTGGCATTTGAGTCGGCTGGCGAACTGGCTGCGCGAGCACCAGCGCAGCCGCTTCCTGCTCACCGCGCCGCCGCTGCGGCTGCCGGGCGCGGTCGGCTCGCCCGCCGCGGCGACCGCGACGGTCTGAGCGCGTGGACCCGCGCGTCGCGATCGTCACCGGCTCGGCCTCCGGGATCGGCGCTGCCGTCGCGCTCGAGCTCGCAGGACGCGGCTGGCGCGTGGTCGTCAATTACTCGAAAAGCGAAAAGCAGGCCAAGGAAACCGCCGTACGCTGCGGCGACGCGATCGCGGTGCGCGCCGACGTCTCGGACGATGCCCAGTGCCGGGCGCTGGTTCAGGCGGCGCTGGACAAGTGGGGCCGGCTCGACGCGCTGGTGAACAACGCCGGCACCACCAAGTTCGTGCCGCACGCCGAGCTCGACGGCCTGTCGGCCGGGGACTTCCAGCGCATCTACGCCACCAACGTGATCGGCCCGTTCCAGATGTGCCGCGCTGCGGCGCCGGCGCTCAAGGCCGCGCGCGGCGCGATCGTGAACGTTTCTTCGCTCGCCTCGCGCGCGGCCACCGGCTCGTCGATCGCTTACGCGGCCTCCAAGGCGGCGCTCAACACGGTATCGATGACCCTTGCGCGGGTGCTGGCGCCCGAAGTGCGGGTAAACGTCATCGCGCCCGGCTTCGTCGACACGCCCTGGATGGTCGCGGGCTACGGCGAAGAGCGCTACGCCCGGCTGCGCGAGACCTACGCCTCGATCGCCCCGCTCAAGTCGGTCACGCAGCCGCAGGACGTGGCGCAGGCGGCGGCCTGGCTGATCGAGGCTGCCGCCCAGGTCACCGGGCAGGTGCTCTACGTCGACGCCGGGATGCACGTGGCGCCGCCGCGCAAGGTATGAGCCGGGCATGACGCGCAGCGAGGCCTGCGATGTGGTGGTGGTCGGCGCCGGCTCGGCCGGCTGCGTGCTCGCCAACCGGCTCACCGAGGACGGGCGCACGCGCGTGCTGCTCATCGAAGCGGGACCGCGCGACACCAATCCCTGGATCCACGTCCCGCTGGGCTACGGCAAGCTGTTCGCGCGCACCGACGTCAACTGGGCCTACGAGTCGGACCCCGAGCCGGCGCTGAACGGCAGGCGCGTGTTCACCCCGCGCGGCAAGGTCCTGGGCGGCTCCTCGTCGATCAACGGCCTGGTCTATATCCGCGGCCAGCGTGAGGACTTTGACGGCTGGGGCGTGCCGGGCTGGAGCTTCGACGAGCTGTTGCCGTACTTCATCAAGTCCGAGGACCAGAGCCGCGGCGCCGATGCCTGGCACGGCACGGGTGGGCCGCTCGCGGTCAGCGACCTGCCCGACAAGCACGAGCTGTGCGACGCGTTCATCGCCTCGGCCGCGGCGCTCGGCGTGGCGCGCAACGACGACTTCAACGGCGCGCTCCAGGAGGGCGCCGGCTACTACCAGGCGACCACGCGCAACGGCAGGCGCTCGAGCGCCGCGACCGGCTACCTGCGCCCCGCAGCCGGGCGCGCCAACCTGCGCGTGGAGGTCAACGCGCTCGCCACGCGGGTGCTGTTCGAGGGCCGGCGCGCGGTCGGGGTCGAGTACCTGCGGGCGGGGCAGAAACACACGGTGCGCGCCGCGCGCGAGGTGATCCTGGCAGGCGGGACGTTCAACTCGCCGCAGCTGCTGCAGCTCTCGGGCGTCGGTCCGCGCGCGCTGCTCGAGGGCCTGGGCATCGCGTCGCTGGTCGACTCGCCCGGCGTGGGCGAAGCGCTGCAGGACCATTTCTACGTGCGTAGCTTCTGGCGCTGCAACCGGCCGATCACGCTCAACGACGACATGGCAAGCCTGTGGCGCCAGCTCGGCATCGGGCTGCGCTACCTGCTCTGGCGGCGCGGGCCGCTGACAGTGAGCGCCGGCTACGCCGCGGCGTTCGTGCGCACTCGGCCCGAGCTCGCACGGCCCGACGCCCAGATCTACTTCATCAATTTTTCGACCGCCAAGCGCGGCGGGGTGCTGCATCCGTTCTCCGGCTTCACCGTCTCGGTGTCGCAGCTGCAGGCCGAGTCGCGCGGCTGGGTCCGGATCCGCTCGGCCGACCCGCATGCGGCGCCGGCGATCCAGTACAACTACCTCGCGACCGAAAACGACCGCCGCATGATGGTCGAGGGCCTCAAATTCGCGCGCCGGCTGGCCAGCACGCCGCCGCTCGCCGGCTACGTCGCGGGCGAATTCCAGCCCGGCGAGCGGGTGCAAAGCGACGACGAGTGGCTGGCGTACTGCCGCGAGGCCGGCGACACGGTCTTCCACCCGACCTCGAGCTGCCGCATGGGAACGGACGCGGCCTCGGTCGTCGACGAGCGGCTGCGGGTGCGCGGCGTCGGCGGCTTGCGCGTGATCGACGCCTCGGTGATGCCGTCGGTCGTGTCGGGCAACACCAACGCGGCGGTGATCGCGCTGGCGGAGAAGGGCGCAGATATCGTGCGCGAAGACGCCGAGCTGTGAAAGACGCTTGACAGGTGCATTGCTATTGCGAAAGACTGACTGAAAACAAGAATAGTCCGTCAGGTTCACCATCAATGAGGGAGGAGTCCATGCGTTCGTTCGGAATCCGCATCTGCGCGCTGGCTGCTGTGCTCGGCGCAGCCGCTTTCGCTTCGTCCGCGTTCGCGGAGAAAGAAATCAAGATCGGCGTGATCTACGACTACACCGGCCCGCTCGCGGCCGGCGGCTCGAAGGCTGCGGCGATCGCGACCAAGATCGCGATCGACATGATCAACGAGAAGGGCGGCGTCGACGGCTACAAGATCGTCCCGATCTACGCCGACGCGCAGTCGAAGGTCGACGTCGCGATCAACGAGGCGACGCGCCTGATGGACGAGCAGCACGTCGATATGCTGATGGGCTTCTACTCGAGCGCGGAGTGCGTGCCGATTGCGCAGAAGGCCGACGCGCAGAAGCTGTTCACCTGGTACAACGTCTGCATTGCCTCGAGCGTGTTCAAGGGCAAGAACCTGCAGTACGTGTTCCGCGCCCAACTGCATTCCGACCAGATCGGAAAGGCGGCCTGCACTTTCGTGAAAGAGATCGCGCAACCCAAGCTGCACAAGGCGGTGAAGGACCTGCGCGTGGCGATCATCCACGAGGACGGGCCCTACGGCAGCGGCGTCGCGGCGGGCAACGTCGAGGCCTGCGGCGCGGACGGCATGGACATCGTGCTCAAAGAGGGCTACTCGGCCACCGCGCCGGATCTCTCGTCGCTCATCACCAAGTTGCGCCGCGCGCGGCCCGACGTGATCCTGCATACCGGCTACAACCCGGACATCACCCTGTTCTGGCGCCAGGCGCGCGAGCAGGGCCTGAAGTGGGATGCGCTGATCGGCCAGGGCGCGGGCTACGGCCAATACGACAAGCTCCATGCTTCCTTCGGCGACGAGGCGAACTACATCTTCGACGTCGATCCCGTGGCGGCCCAGCTGCTCGATGCGAAGACGCTCAAGCCAGGACTGGGCGACCTGACGCAGGAGATGATCACGCGCTACAAGGCCGCGACTGGCGAGAAGGAGGTCCCGCCGCACGCCTCGATGGGATTCAATCAGGCGTGGATCTTCTTCACCGACGTGCTGCCGCGCGCAATCAAGAAGTACGGCGGGATCACCTCCGACGACTTGCGCAAGGCCGCGCTCGATACCGACATTCCGGTCGGCGGCACGATCCAGGGCTACGGCGTGAAGTTCTTTCCGCCGGGCACGCCGATGTCGGGCCAGAACGAGCGCAGCTCCCCGGTGGTGATGCAGTACCTCGGCGGCCAAACGAAGATCGTCTGGCCCGCCGCGCTTCGCACCGCGGATCCCGTGATCCCGCTGCCCAAGAGCTCCGCCTACGCGAAGTAGCGCACTGAGACGGGCGCGGAGGGCATGCTCTCGGTCAGCCGGCTCACCAAGCGCTTTGGGGGGTTCACGGCGGTCAACGAGGTCTCGTTCGAGCTCGCGCGGGGCGAGATCCTTGGCCTGATCGGGCCGAACGGCTCGGGCAAGAGCACGACCTTCAACCTGATCGCCGGCGCGCTCGCGCCCTCAGCGGGCTCGATCCGCCTGCAGGGGCGCGAGATCGTGGGCGAGCCGGCGAACCGGATCGCGCACCACGGCGTCGCGCGCACGTTCCAGATCCCGCGCCCGTTCAGGCGCCTGTCGGTGGTCGAGAACGTCGCGCTAGCGGCGTACTACGGGCAGCAGGAAAGACCCTCGCGCGAGAACGCCTTCGCCCAGGCGCGCGAGGCGCTGGCGCTGGTGAACCTGCCGGCCGAGGATTCGGCGCGCGTCGACGGCTTGGGCGCGGCCGGGCTGAAGAAGCTCGAGTTGGCACGCGCCCTTGCCACTCGCCCGCAGCTGCTGCTCGCGGACGAATCGCTCGGTGGCCTGGACGAAACGGAGATGCACCAGGCCGCCGACATGCTGGCCGCGATCCGCGCCCAGCGCGGCATCACCATCATCTGGGTCGAGCACATCATGGGCGCACTGATGCGCATCGTCGACCGCTGCTTGGTGCTCGATCACGGGGAAGTGATCGCCCAAGGGCCGCCACAGGAGGTCGCGCACGACCCCAAGGTGATCGAGGTCTACCTCGGCAGCGACGCCGAGGACGTGCAGGCCACCGTCGCGGCGAGGACCGGCTGATGCTGCGGCTCGAAAACGTGTCGGCGGGCTACGGCAGCTTCCAGGCGCTGTTCGACGTCAGCCTGGAGGTGAACGGCGGCGAGTCGGTGGCCGTGATCGGACCCAACGGCGCGGGCAAGACGACGCTGCTGCGCGTGATCTCCAAATTGCTGCCGGCGAGCGCCGGAACGGTGTCGATGGAGGGCTGGCCGCTGAACGACGTGCCGGCGCATCAGGTGATCGCACGCGGCATCGCGCAGGTGCCCGAGAACCGGCGCCTGTTCCCCAAGCTCACGGTGGAAGAAAACCTGAAGATGGGCGGCTTTCTGGCGGCGGCACGCGCGCGCTACGCCGAGCGACTGGAGTTCGTGTACTCGCTCTTCCCGCGCATGAAGGAGCGGCGCGCGCAGGCTGCCGGCACGCTCTCGGGCGGCGAGCAGCAGATGTGCGCCATCGGCCGCGCGCTGATGTCCGGGCCGAAGCTGCTGCTGCTCGACGAGCCCTCGGCCGGCCTCGCACCGGTCGTGGTGCAGGCGATTTTCGGCCTGATCAGGCGCATCTGCGCCGAGGGCTACACGGTGCTGATCGTGGAGCAGAACATCCGCCAGGTGCTCAAGGTGGTCGACCGCGCCTATCTGCTTGAGACCGGGCGCATCAAGACAAGCGGCGCGGCGGCCACGCTGCTCGCCTCGGACGAGATCCGCAAGGCCTACCTGGGACTCTAGCGATGCAGATATTCGACAGCTTCCTGCTCGAGGCGGTGATCAACGGCATCCTGCTGGGCGGAATCCTGGCGCTGCTGGCGCTCGGGCTTAACCTGATCTTCGGCGTCATCGACGTGGTGTGGATCTGCTATGCCGAGCTGATCATGATCGGCATGTACTCGGTGTATTACGCGCACAACGTCTACCACTGGCCGCTTGCGCTCGCGTTCCTCGCCTGCGTGCTGCTGGTGGCGGCGCTAGGCGCGCTGCTGCACGTGCTCGTGATCCGGCCGGTGCTCGGTGCCGAGCCGATCAACCAGCTGCTGGTGACCGGCGGCGTGCTGTTTTTTCTGCAGGCGGTGGCGACGCTCGCCTTCGGCGTCGAGTTCAAGAACGTCGGCGTGAGCCTGCCGGCGCTGCAGATCGCCGGCATGTACATCAGCTTCGCGCGTCTGATCGCGTTCGGCGTGGCGCTCGGCGGCATGGTCGCGCTGTACCTGTTCCTCAAGCGGACCTATATCGGCACCGCGATCCGCGCCATTTCGCAGGATCGCGGCATCATGCCGCTCATGGGCGTGAGCCCGAACCGCATTTTCGTGCTTACCTCTGCGATCGGCGGCGCGCTGGCGGGATTGGCCGCCTGTCTGCTGGTGCTGCAATACGACATCCATCCCGCGATCGGACTCTCGTTCGGCCCGATCACCTTCATGGTGTGCGTGCTGGGCGGCCTGGGCAACATGGTCGGCGGCTTTATCGCGGCGTTCATCTTCGCCCAGTTCATCTCGGTCGGCGGCTACTTCCTCGCGCTCGAATGGGGCTACGTGCTCGCGTTCCTGTTCTTCATTGGCATGATGTTCTGGCGCCCGCAGGGCATCCTGGGAGGCAAGTGAGATGAACAAGGCGCGCTGGATAGGGCTCGCGCTGCTGGCGGCGGCGCCGCTCGCGGGCATGGGCGACTACCCGCTGCATCTGATCATCCTGTGCCTGCTGTGGGCCTTCGTTTACACCGGTTGGGCGGTCATGGGGCGCCTGGGCATGGTGAGCCTGGGACACGGCGCTTTCCTCGGCGTCGGCGCCTACGTCGTCGTAATGGGCTGGAACCACTTCCACATCTCGCCCTGGCTGGGCCTGCCGCTCGCGCTCGCGGCCACTGCCGCGCTCGCGTTCCTGATCGGATACCCGTGCTTTCGCTTCAAGATCGTGGGCCACTACTTCGCGCTCGTGACGCTCGCGCTGTCGGAAGTGGTCAGGCTGATCATCATCGCGCTGCGCGACTATACAGGCGGTTCGCTCGGCGTGACGCCGAAAACCGCGCTCGCCAAGGCGTCGTGGTCGCTGAGTGCGATGCAGTTCTCCTCCAAGCTGGTGTGGTTCTACGTCATTCTCATGGTGTGGCTCGCAGGGCTGTGGATCTGGACCCGGGTCGACCGCTCGATGTCGCGCCTCGCGCTCGAGGCGATCAGCCAGGAGGAGGACGCCGCGGCCTCGATCGGCATGAGCGTCACGCGCCTAAAGCTTGGGGTCACCATGGTCTCGGCGCTGATGACCTGCGTCGGCGGGGTGCTGTACGCGCAGTACCAGTTGTACGTCAACCCGGAGAGCGTCTCGGGAATCGGCATCAGCCTGCAGATGGTGTTCGGCGCGATTGCCGGAGGCATGTTCGTGCGCCTCGGGCCCACGGTCGGCGCGGTGTTCACGCTGCTGCTGGCCGAGGGCCTGCGCCTCACCATCGGGCACGACATCCACGGGCTGGACGCGACGATCTACGGCCTGATGCTGGTGCTGTTCATTATCTTCATGCCCAAGGGCATCCTCGGCGCCGCGATCGAGGCGTACGAGAAGCGCCGCCGCGCGCCGCGCGTGGCGCCCGCCTGAGGAGTCCGGGATGGCGCAGTTCGACTGCGTGGTGGTGGGCGGTGGCTCGGCCGGCTGCGCGCTCGCCGCGCGCCTGTCGGAAGACCCGTCGCTGCGCGTGTGCCTGGTCGAAGCCGGTCCGCCGGACGACAGCGCGCTGGTCAGCACGCCGGTCGGGGCCGCGCTGCTGGTGCCGACGCGGATCCGCAACTGGGCCTTCGAGACCGTGCCGCAGGAGGCGATGTACCAGCGCCGCTGCTATCAGCCGCGCGGCAGGATGCTCGGCGGCTCGAGCTCGCTCAACGCGATGATCTACATGCGCGGCCACCCGTCGGACTACGACGACTGGGCCGCGGCTGGCGCGACCGGCTGGGGCTGGTGCGACGTGCTGCCGCATTTCCTGCGCGCCGAGAACAACGAGCGCGGCGCAAGCGATTTTCACGGCGTGGGCGGGCCGCTCAACGTGGCCGATCTGCGCTCGCCGAATCCCTTCGCTCGGCTGTTCGTCGAGGCGGGCAAGCAGGCGGGGCTGCCGCCGAACGAAGACTTCAACGGCGCGCAGCAGGAGGGCGTAGGCCTTTACCAGGTGACGCAAAAGGGCGGCGAGCGCTGGAGCGCGGCGCGCGCCTATCTGCGCCCGGTGATGGGCCGGCCTAACCTGGCCGTCTACACCCGGGCGCACGCGCTGCGCGTGCTGTTCGAGGGGCGGCGCGCGACCGGGGTCGAGATCGTGCGCGCCGGGCGCAGGGAGACGCTCGGCGCGGCGCGCGAAGTGGTGCTCGCCGCCGGCGCGTTCCAGTCGCCGCAGCTTCTGATGTGCTCGGGTATCGGGCCCGGCGAGCAGCTGCGCGCGCTCGGGCTGGAAGTCGTGCACGACGCGCCCGGCGTGGGCGCGAACCTGCAGGATCATCCCGACTACATCATCAACCGCAAGATCGGCTCGAGCGAGCTGCTGGGCGTTTCGCTCGGCGGCGGGCTGCGCCTCGCGAAGGAAATCTGGCGCTACGTGCGCGAGCGGCGCGGCATGCTGACCTCCAATTTCGCCGAGGCGGGCGGCTTTGTGAAAAGCGAGCTCGGGCTCGAGCGCCCCGACCTGCAGCTGCACTTCGTGATTGGCATGGTGGACAACCACAACCGCACGCTGCACCTCGGGCACGGGCTGTCGTGCCACGTCTGCGTGCTGCGCCCCAAGAGCCGCGGCACGGTGCGGCTGGCGAGTGGCGACGCGCGCGACGCGCCGCTGATCGACCCGCGCTTCCTCGCTGAGCCCGGGGACCTCGCCGCGCTGGTGCGTGGCTTCAAGCTGGTGCGGCGCATCCTCGACGCGCCGGCGCTGGCCGCGTTTGCCTCGACCGAGCTCTACACTGCACGAGTGCACGACGACGCCGAGATCGAGCGCGCGATACGCGCGCGCACGGACACCGTCTATCACGTGGCGGGCACCTGCCGCATGGGAGGCGACGCCGGCGCGGTGCTCGACCCCGAGCTGCGGGTGCGCGGTGTCGAGGGCCTGCGCGTGGCCGACTGCTCGGTGATGCCGAGCCTGATCGGCGGCAACACCAACGCGCCCGCGATCATGATCGGCGAGCGCGCCGCGGAGTTCATGCGCCGCGCTGCCTAGGCGCGGATGACGCGCTCCAGGGCTACCCCGCGCGCGTCCATCTCGTACTCGAGCCCGCTGATCGGCGGCCGGCAGTAATGCCAGGTCAGGCCGGCCGGGGCGGCGCCGCGCGCGACGATCTCCTCGCCCAGGAACGGATGCAGGTCGTGCACGGTGTAGACCTGGGTCGCCGAGACCTCGCCCCAGCTCGCGCCCAGCCCGCGCAGCCTGTGCTGCATCATGTCGAGCACCCAGCGAGCCTTGGTGCGCAGCCCCTCGGGCGAGACGTCGCCGCGCGCCACGATGTCCTCGGGAAAGCGCCCGCCCTCGGGCCACTCACCGCTGCCCGCGACCACGAAGCTCGGCCCGGCGGCCTCGGCGGGGACCGTGTAGCTGAAGGCGTAAAACGAAGGCTCGGCGGGCGGGTCGATTTCGGGCGCGACGTTGGAGCGCGCGACCGGATTGACCCCGGCGCGGAAGATGCCCCAGTCCTCCAGCACCGCGACGTAGCGCCGGTTGAATTCGCCGAAACCGTCGAAGCTGAACGGCTGCGGCGAGCGCAGCTCGGCGGCGCAGAGCGCCATGCGCGGCCGGCCGAGCGCGGCGAGGTGCGACTGGATGGCGGCAAATCCCCGAGCCAGCGGCAGCGGCCGCGCGAAGCGCGTGCGCTCAATCGCGAAGCCCGGCAGCGCGGCCACGCCCTGCGAGTAGGGAAACACGCCTTTGAGGTAGGCGTAGCCGCCGTCGACGAAGGGATTCGGTTTGCTCATGGAACATCTCTTGCAAAGCGGACATTTAATCTCGTAGCACTGTTGTTCATGCGCCTCGCCTCCAACCGGGGGTTAGCCGTAGTTCTTGCGGGCGCGCCAGTAGCCTGGCCTACGACTGAACGGTGCAAGCGCGAGTACATAGATCTCGGATTCGCGGACTAGGTAGACGACGGAAAACGGAAACTTCCTCGGCAACACCCGTCGCGTACCGTACTTGTATGGCAATCCCACGTCCGGGAATTCGGAGGCGAGCCGTGTTGCCTGTTCTATATCGTTGGCAAGTCGCTCGCCAAGGTTAGGGCTGATGCTGGCGTAATACTTGATCTCGTCGATCAATTCTGCCCGCGCTGCGTCATGAAAGCGAACCGCTTTCACTTGAGCAGGCGACGGACCTCAGCGAAGACCTCTTCGGCAGGGACAAGTTTGGCTTTGCCGCTGTCGATCTCAGCAATGCGGCGCTTGATCTCCTCTTCCCACGCGGCATCAACTTCTGCGTCAGGTTCCTGAACGGATGCGAGTAACTCTTCAGCGAGCCGGACGCGATCCTCTGGCGGTAGCGCTCGGGCTTTGTGCGAAAGCTCTTCAACGAGGTCCGACATGCACGCCTCCTGAACTGAGTAACGGAAGTCTACATCGGGAGACCCACATCGGGGAACGGACGCGTCCCATGACGCCATAGTCGTGCTCTGCGAGGGGGCGGCACGGCAGCTAAAGGTGGCGCGGCGCAGGCCGCCCGTCCGCAGCAGCTACTAGTTGGGCGCCTCACACGCGCCTGCCGAGAATAATCAGATCGCGTTCAACCCCGTCCAAGGCCGCCACCTTTGGCAGCTCACCCCAGCGGGAAAACCCAAACCTCTGGAAGAGTGCAAGGATCGGCTCGTTGTGGCGGAATATGAAACCCAGCAGGGTATCGACCTTGAGGGCAGGCGCGTGAGCCAACGCTTGAGCCAACAAGTACGAACCGAACCCGCGCTTTCGTAGTTCCTTGCGTACGTAGACGCTCAACTCAGCAGTTTTGGAATATGCCGGACGCCCGTAGAAAGAAGAGAAGCTGAGCCAAGCCACAACGCGGCCATCGTCTTCGACGACCCGAAGAGGCCTAAGATTCGGACTGTGTTCCTCAAACCAGCGTAGTCGACTTTCAACCGACACGGGCTCCGTATCGGCTGTAGCCATTCGCGACGGGATCGTGGAGTTGTAGATATCCACAATGTGCGGCAGATCGCCTCGAGTCGCTAACCTGTGCACGACGGGCATTTGCTCCTCGACCCCTCTTGAACCGCGAAACGTCACAATCTATTTGACGCGAAGTTATGCATCGTGACGAGGCCTGCCGCGCACAGCGTCTCTTCCGAACCGGCGATGGCAAAGACCTTCGCTTCGCCAACGGAAATGGATTTGCCCGCGGAAACCACGGCACCTCGCGCAACGAACTTCTCGCCCCGGGCTGGTGCGAGCACCTTGACTGTAAAATCAATCGTCGACGTCCCCCAATCGGGGGGCAACAAAGTGCCCGCTGCGCTCCCAGCCGTGAAATCGAGGAGAGTGCCGATGGGGCCCGCCTGAAACGCCCCTTCCGCGAAAGAAAGTTCCTTTCGGAAGGGCATTTCCATCTCGACCAGATCCGGCTCGATCCGGATGAACCGAAGCCCGAAGTATTGGGCTATAGGCATGCCGTAGATCAACTTCTCCAGCGCCTTGGCATAGTTCGGATTCGCAGGCTGAAACGCTTGCATTGTCACTCCTTCTCTACGACGCCCAACGTGCGCGATGACGCGCACGAGCAAGCGCGCAATGCGCCGCTTGCGACGTGTCGCTGTCCATCGCGCGGTTAGGCCGAAGCCTTCGCATCGAGCTGGCCGGTGACGAGAAAGACTGCACTTGCGCGAACGATGCGTTGCCCGTTCACAGTGATGTAGCAGTTCGCGAACGAGAGTCGGCTACCTTGTTTTTGAACGTCGACATGCGCCTCGAGCCAGTCATCGATCTTCGCCGTTCCAGCAAAATCAAGCGCTAGATTTGCCGTGACGAGATTCGCCGGAGGCGTGGACGAGAACGCCATCGTATAGCCGAGCGCAACGTCGGCAACCGTTGCCAGGATCCCGCCGTGTACAGTCCCCCGCGCATTGCAGTGCTTTGCCTCGACACGAAGACCGATAACGAGATCAACCCCCTCGCCGCGGCAATAAAGTGGGCCGATCAAATCCAGAACTGGACTCGTGCGAAATAACGGCCGGAACTCGTGCGGTAGGTCCATTTTGGAACGACCTAGTATTAGGTGATTTTTTAGTTGCCATTCTTGGTCGGTTTGCAAACCACACAACTTGTAACACCGGCTCGCATCCGCCCAGTTGATCAAGACCTTACGCCTCGAAATGGCCGCAAGCAATTCCACCTGAATGTAACGCGTCGGGCGTTCGCGAGCACACCTTCCGGACGAATGCTATGGGGCGGAAGCACACGCGCGGACTGTCGCGCGAAGACGTGACCAATACGTGGCCACTTTGACGTGACGCGCTTTGGCGAGTGCGGGCGGGCCAAAGATCGAGCCGTTACGAATTCTTCTTACGCTTTACAGGGTGGCGCGCGCCCGGCAGGATCGGCGAAGTTATGTGTGACGACGGATTTCGAACTTCACTTTGGCACGCGACGGCGCCGGCGGCGCCGCCCACCGGCGCGCTGGAGGGCGAGCAGCGCGTGGACGTCGCAGTGATCGGCGCGGGCTATACGGGCCTGTCCTGCGCGCTCGCGCTGGCCGAGGGCGGTGCGCGCGTCGCGGTGCTCGAGGCGGGCGAGATCGGCCACGGCGCCTCCGGGCGCAACAACGGGCAGGTGATCCCGACGCTGTCGCGGGTGGATCCCGACGAGCTCGCGGCGCGCGCCGGTGAGGGCTTCGTGCAGCTAGTGTGCGACTCGGCGCGGCTGACTTTCGAGCTGATCGGCCGCCACGGCATGCGCAGCGAAGCGGTGCACAACGGCTGGGTGCAGCCCGCGCATACGCCGGGGCGCATGCGGCTGGCCGAGGCGCGCGCCGCGGCCTGGGCACGGCGCGGTGCGCCGGTCGAGGTGCTCGACCGCGCGGGCATGGAGCGCGTGACCGGGTCGGCCTTCTGGTACGGCGGCTGGCAGAACGCGAGCGGCGGCAAGCTCAACGCGCTCGCCTACTGCCGCGAACTGGCAAGGGCCGCGATCGGTCGCGGCGCGCGCGTGCACACGTACAGCGCGGCGCAAAGCGTCGCGCGCGCCGGCAGCCTGTGGCGCGTCGCCACCGCGCGCGGCGCGCTGCGCGCCGAGCGCGTCGTGATCGCCACCCACGCCTATACCGGCGCGCTCTGGCCGGGCCTGGCGCGCAGCGTCTTTCCGGTGACCAGCTACCAGATGGCGACCGTGCCGCTGCCCGAACAGGCGCGACGGAGCGTGCTGCCGTTCGACCACGCCTGCTCCGACACGCACGGCGACCTG
>DAHVFK010000450.1 GCA_027317055.1 Betaproteobacteria bacterium
CGGCGGCGAGCACTGTCACCGCCGAGGCCCCCGGCGGCACGCCGCGCTCCTCGGCGAGCGGCAGCCAGGGCGAGCCCTCCTCGTCCTCGGCGACGCAGTAGCTGATCTTGCCCGGGTGGCCGAGCGTCGAGCGGTCGATTTCGCCCGGGCGCGCGTCGAGCAGGTTGAGCAGGACGAGGCGGATCGCGCGCCCGATCGCGGTCGTCGCGCGGTCGCTCGGCCCCAGCGCGTTGAAGGTGCCGCACATGCCGAGCTCGGCGCGGATCGGGCCGTTGACGACGATGAGGATCGCGCTGCCGCCCGTGCTCGCCGTGGCGCCGTGCAGCAGGAACGGCTCCTGCAGCATCGCCGTGAGCGCGGCGACCACCACCGGAAAGTGCATCGGCAGGCAGCCCGCCATCACCGCGTTGACGGCGAGCTTCTCGGCGGTGATCGGGCGCTGGCGCACCGGCTCGATGCCGACGAGCTGCTCGGGCGGCATCAGCGCCCACTCGAGGCAGGCGCTCACCAGCGGCGGCGTCGGCGGAACCACCGGCAGGCCGTCGGTCCAGCCCCGACTGTGGAAGACCTCCTGCGCCGCGGCGAAGTCGTCGCCGCGGTGGCGCTTCGAGCGCAGGCCGGCGACGGGCTTTGTTACGGGTTGGGGGATGCTCATGCCGGAGTCGTCGATCGATGTCCTGAGCCCGAACGATATCCGCTCGGCACGGCAGGTGCACGCCGCGTTCGCAGATCGCAACCAGCGGGTAAAAAGGCGAGATCCAATGCGATATCGACAACAGATTGATACTTCTATGGTTTATGCAGGTCGCCGTCAAACGACTGCTGTTTCGCTGCATCCAGAGACTGAAATTCAGATGGCGCCTGGGCGGGCGGTCGCCCTTCGCGGCGGTCATGGAGCGCTACCCCTTCTACGAGGATTTCGCGGCGTGCCGAGCCGCCTCGCGCTCTGAGCAAGACGCCTAGTGCTTTTCCTGCTCGCCCAGGTCGAGCGGTTCCTTCTCGCCCAGATTCGCTTCCGTCTTGGGGGCCGGGTACTTCTCGGATACCGACAGCTTCGCCTGCTCGGCGGCAGCCAGAATCGGTTGCGCCGGCGCTTCGCTGACCGCGGGCGCCTTCGATTCGGTCGCTTCTTCGGCGCCGCAGGCGGCAAGGCCGGCTGCCGCGAGCGCAACGAGGATGAGTTTGAGTTTCATGGCTTTGCTCCTGGTGAGAAGGAAACCCGGGCCGGGAAGGGGAAGGAGGGAGTCCCCGCCCGGGCGTAAAGCTCAGTCCTTCTTGTCGCCGTCCTTCGCGTCGTCCTGCTTGTCTTCGTCCTTCTGCTCGTCCTTCTTGTCGCTGTCGGTCGGCGACTTGGCGTCGTCGCTCTTGCTCTCGTCGTCGGCGGCGATCTGGCCGGCTTGCGCCTTGACGGCGCTGGTGGCGTAGGCCTGGGAGAACGCGAGCGCGAACAGCGCGGCGAACGTGGCGGCTAGCAGTTTTTTCATGATGGCTCCTGTCGAATCCGGGTTGTGCTGGTTAGGGTCGGCTGCTTACTTCTTCTCTTCTTGCTGCTCGGTAGGGTCTTTAGGATCCTTGCCTTCTTCCTTCGCTTCTTCCTTCGCTTCTTCCTTCGCTGCAGGCGCGGCGGCGTCGGTGGCGGCCTTGGCGTCGGCGAGTTTCTGCTGCTCGGTCGACGCGGCGGCTTCGGCCGGCTGCGCGGGTTGCGCCGGCGCGGTGCTTACCGCGGGGGCTTTGGATTCGGTGGCGCTCTCGTCGTTGCCGCAAGCGGCCAGACCGGCTGCTGCGAGCGCGACGAGCATAAGTTTCAGTTTCATTGCTATGCTCCTAGAGGGTTTCGGGATCTGCCTGACTTGCGGCCTACGCCGTGTCGTCGGAATGCATTTCAACCCAATGCTGTAACTGGACCATTTCCGCGTGCTCTCTCTTGATTGCACGGGGGCGCCGTTTTGTTGCGTAAGATGTTGGCCTAGGCGCTCTGTTACACGGCGTTACATGAAATCTCGCGACCGGCCGCCCGCCGGTGCTATATAGCGTCGCAATGGAACACCAGGACCACGCGCTGGTCGTCGACGACGACGCCGAGATCCGCGACCTGCTCGCGGAGTACCTCGCGCGGCAGGGCTTTCGCGTCTCGCTCGCGCGCGACGGGCGCGAGATGCGCCAGATGCTGGAAAAGAGCCGCCCGGACATCGTGGTGCTCGACGTCATGCTGCCCGGCGAGGACGGGCTCGCGCTGTGCCGCGACCTGCGCGCGCGCTCCAGCATCCCGGTCATCATGCTCACCGCGCGCGGCGATGAGCTCGACCGCATCATCGGCATCGAGATGGGCGCCGACGACTACCTGGCCAAGCCGTTCAGTCCGCGCGAGCTGCTGGCGCGCATGAAGAGCATCCTGCGCCGCTCGCGCGCGCTGCCGGCCTCGCGCGCCGAGGGCCAGCGCCTGCGCTTTGCCGGCTGGACGCTCGACGCCGCGGCGCGCCACCTGATCGCGCCCGACGGCGTGGTGGTGGCCTTGAGCGGCACCGAGTTCCGCCTGCTGACGGTGTTCGTCGAGCACCCGAACCGCGTGCTCGACCGCAACCAGCTGATGGACCTGACGCTCGGGCGCGAGGCGACGCCGCTCGACCGCTCGATCGACGTGCAGGTGAGCCGCCTGCGCCAGCGCCTGCAGGACGACGCGCGCGAGCCGCGCATCATCAAGACCGTGCGCAACGGCGGCTACGTGCTCGCGGCGAGCGTCGAGCGCCTGGATTGACCCGCCTGCTGCCCCGCTCGCTGTTCGGCCGCACCCTGCTGGTGCTCGCCGCGGGCCTGCTGCTGGCGCAGGTCGCGAGTCTGCTGGTCAACCTGCTCGACCGCGGCGCGGCAGTCTACCGCCTCGCCTCGCAGCAGATGGCGGCGCGCATCGCGACCGATGCGCGGGTGCTGAACCGCCTCGGCCGCGAGGAGCGCAATGCGGTCGCGGATGCGATGAACGGGCGCGACCTGAGCGTGGCGGTCAGCGCCACTGCGCTCACGGTGACGCACGGCTTCAACGAGCTCGACCGGTACGAGCAGGCATTCGCGGCCGCGATCCGACGCAATCTGGACGCCCCGCTGCCGATTTCGGTCGAGATCACCGCGCGGCGCCCGTCGCCGGGCGAGAACAGCGACGGCGAAAGCGCTGTTGCGCGCTGGGTTGCGCGCCACTTCTACTT
>DAHVFK010000451.1 GCA_027317055.1 Betaproteobacteria bacterium
GCTCGACCTCCGCGTCGCGCACCCGCCGCGGCGCTCCGGGCCGTGGTTCATCGAGCAAGCCGTCGCGCCGCCGTTCAATAAACCGCCGCCGCCATTTGCACACCATCTGCGGCGAAACCCTAACGCTCGCCGCCACCTCTAGGTTGGCCAGACCCTTGGCGCACAGCAGGACGATCCGCGCGCGCAAGGCCAGCGCGGATCATCCCGAGTTGACTGGAAGGGTTGCTGTAACGCTTACGCTCTTGCCGCAGGATTTCAGACCAAAGAAAGGAGCAGGAGGCTCCAAGCAGGCCCGAGAACGTCGCATTCACGAAAACGAAGGCGTCTCTATTCTGCGCGCCAATCGAGAAATCTTCTTCGGATACTTGAAAGACGTGCAACCGCCAATTGAAGAGCTCGATCGTTTCATCGGTACTGAGATTCGCTTCACCCCCGAACTCGACGAATGCTTCAAGGTGCGAAACGTTAAGAAGGGTGCCGAGCCGGTCGAGGGGCTGAGGGACAAACTCCGCGGCGTCATTTGGAACACGATTCACACCGCGCGCAAACAGGTCCGTACCCATTGGGACGCGCAGGAAGCCGAGAAACAACGCGAATCGGGAGTGCACACCGAGGCAGAGGATATCGCGGCTAAGACCCAAGGCTCCTCTCCGAAGCCGCGTGCCGGACAGGAAACATCCGAAGAGGAACGGGATCAGAAGATCCATGAAGCAGCGAAGATTCTCACCAAGGAGCACCCGGAAAGGCTCGAAGAGGTCGAGGCAGAGATCCGAAAGCCGCCGTTGACCATCGTGCCCGAAAGCTGGCCGGGTAACGAGCTCTTGGAGATCGAGCACCTTGGCAGCACAGCGATCGTTAAGTTGAATATGCGTCATCCGTTTTACGGAGAGGTTTACGCAAAACTTCTGGCCGGAGTCGAGCGGGCACAAGTGGAGGGCACGAGCGAGATTGGCTCGTTGGCGAGGCTCGCGCAGGTGGGTCTAGATCTCCTGATCCTTTCCTATGCGCGCGCGGAGGGGATGCGAGAAGACGCGACCGACTACTACAGCGACTTGCGTACGCACTGGAGCGTCCATCTGAAGAACATGATCCAAGAGTGGAAAAGGTCGTAAGCCCGGAGCGGCGCGGCGTGCCTTCGAGCACGGCCGCGCCGCTGTCTAAGGGCCTTTCGCAGTTGAGCCGGGGTCCGCGCTATGCCGATGAGAGAAGAGCAAAAGCCTGTAGCACGCAGCGCTTCCTCAACGTATTCCGGCGCTCTTAGACGCAATTCAGCGGTAGGACCCAAAGCTTTCAAAAAGTCTGTTGGTGGGGGATGGCGGTGCTAGACGGTGGTTCGGTGTCACGATGTCAAATATCATCCGAAATTCCCCCCTCCGTATTATTTGAAACTCCCCCCTCTCGTTAATCTGATGTGTTGGGGGAGTGCGAGGGGGCGAAGCCCCTTAGCCACTCCGCGTGAAAGGCCACGACGATCACGAAGCCTCGGGCATTTCGAGTTTGGACTTGAGCAGGCCGGCCTTGAGCTTCTCTTTGAGTCTGAAGCTTTCTCCTTTGATGTTGATCGTAATCGAATGGTGCAGAAGTCGATCGAGAATCGCGCTGGCGATCACGGTATCGCCGAAGACCTCGCCCCAGGCGCCGAGACTCTGGTTGCTGGTGATGATGATCGAGCCGCGCTCGTAGCGGCGCGAGACCAGCTGGAAGAACAGATTGGCGCCCTGGCGATCGATCGGCAGGTAGCCGATCTCGTCGCAGATCAGGAGTTGCGGCTGAGTCAGCAGCTTGAGCCGCTCGTCGAGCTTGCCCTCGGCCAGGGCCTTGCCCAGCGTGGCGATCAACGCGGCGGCGGTGACGAACAGGGTTCGCACGCCTGCTCGCAGGCCTTGATGCCGAGCGCGATCGCTAAATGACTTTTGCCGACGCCGGGCGGGCCGAGTAACAACAAGTTATCGCCACTCTGAATGTAGCGGCCGGTGGCGAGTTCGCGGATCTGCTTGGGATCAATCGAAGGCTGGAACTTGAAGTCGAAGCTCTCCAGCGTCTTCTGGTACGGAAAGCGCGCCATCGCAATCCGCATCTGATGGTGCTTGTGAGTTTTTGCATCGACCTCGCAGGCCAGCAGTTGGTCGAGGAAGTCGGTGTAGGAGGTTTCTTTTTTCGCCGCCTGTTCCAGTCGGGCGGTAAGCTCCTGTTCGATCTGGTAGAGGCGCAGCTGGTGGCAGTGTTCGTGCAGGCGGTCGAGTTGCGGGGTGCTCATCGGTCCGCACCTCCTTCGCTCTGGCTGATGATCTCGTAGAGCTTGAGATCGCGCACCATCACCTCGCCGAGTTGACCGAAGTACGGATCGAACCGTGGCGGTGCGGTTCCCGCCGCCTTGTTGCTGCCGGCGCGTAATAATCCGGCATAGTGCGCCGGCTCCATCACCACGCTGTGGCGGACGGCTTTTTAATGGCGTGCGATGAGCCGCTGGTGATGGAAGAACTCGTAGTACCCGAGGCCTTCGTGCACGCTGACAGTCTGGCCGACGTACTCGACCGGGACCGAGTAGCGCGCGGCGCCGACCGTCACCAGAGCGTCGTTGGCAACCCGGCGTGTTTGCACTTGCTCATGGTGGTAAGGCGGCCGCGTCCCCAAGGGCGTGAGTTGTTCATGGGCGAAGCGATCGATCGGTCGTTCGTGGGTCGTGCCGTGGATGCGCAGATCGGCGACCTCGACGCTCCAACGCTCGAGCCAATCGTTGAGGTCGTCCCACGAACTGAAGCGCCGGCCCGCCAGCGCGTTGCGCTTTACATACTTGACGCCGTTCTCGACCTTGCCTTTGGTGCGCGCCCGATAGGGCGAACGCTGACCCAAAACCCGAAAAACCCGCCAGTGATAAGTTGAGTGAAGGTGCTTTGGCGTGGTCCTGTTTGATGGGAACAGGAGGACGCGAAAGTGAAGCAGGGGCACAGCGAAGAGCAGATCTTGCGAGCATTGCACCAGGCCGAGGGTGGGGCGAAGGTGGCGGACATCTGCCGCGAGCACGGGGTGAGCGAAGCGACCTACTACGTGTGGAAGAAGAAGTATTCGGGCCTGGGATTGAGCGAGCTGCGCGAGCTCCGGCAGCGGCGCGAGGAGAACGCCAAGCTCAAGCGGTTAGTCGCGGATCTTTCGCTGGATCGGCACATGCTGCAGGAGAT
>DAHVFK010000452.1 GCA_027317055.1 Betaproteobacteria bacterium
ACTCCTGCAGGATCTCGCGCGAGACGTTTAGCGGCAGGTCGGCCGAGTCGATCACGCCGCGCACGAAGCGCAGGTAGGCCGGCAGCAGCTGCTCGGCATCGTCCATGATGAACACGCGCCGCACGTACAGCCGCACGCCGCGGCGCTGCTGGCGGTCCCAGAGGTCGAACGGCGAGCGCTCCGGGATGAACAGCAGCTGGGTGTACTCGCTGCGTCCCTCGACCCGGTTGTGGGTCCAGGCCAGCGGCTCGCCGAAGTCGTGCGAGACGTGCTTGTAGAACGCCTTGTACTGCTCGTCGCTGATCTCGCTCTTGGGCCGCGCCCACAGCGCGCCCGCCTGGTTGACGGTTTCCCACTCGCCGCCGTCCTTCTTCATCCTGATCGGAAGCGAAATGTGGTCCGAGTAGCGGGTGACGATCGCGCGCAGCTTCCAGTCCGAGAGCAACTCGTCCTCGCCTTCGCGCAGGTGCAGCGTGACGTCGGTGCCGGGTGCGTCGCGCTCGGCGGGCTCGACGCTGAACTCGCCCTCGCCGTCGCTCTCCCAGCGCACCGCCTCCGACGCGGCCAGCCCGGCGCGGCGCGTGACCACGGTGACCCGGTCGGCGACGATGAAGGAGGAATAGAAACCGACCCCGAACTGGCCGATCAGCTGCGCGTCCTTCTGCGCCTCGCCTGTCAGGCTGGCGAGAAACTCGCGCGTGCCCGAGCGCGCGATGGTGCCCAGGTGCTCGACCGCCTCGTCGCGCGACATGCCGATGCCGTCGTCCGACACGGTGACGGTGCGCGCGTCCTTGTCGAAGCCGATCCGGATCGCGGGCTCGGTGCGGCCCTCCAGCAGCTCGGGCCGCGCGATCGCTTCGAAGCGCAGCCGGTCGCAGGCATCCGATGCATTGCTGACCAGTTCGCGCAGGAAGATCTCCTTGTTGCTGTACAGCGAATGCACCATCAGGCGCAGCAGCTGCTTCACCTCGGCCTGGAATCCGAGCGTTTCCTTGTCTGCTCCCATGACTGCCTCCTGCAATGAATCGCGGCGCGTATGATAAATTGATTCATGTCTTCCGGATTTCAAGTCAGGCGCATCGCCGGCGCCCTCGGCGCCGAGGTGAGCGGGGTGGACCTGTCGCGGCCCCTGCCGGCCGGGGCCGCGGCCGAGCTGCGCCGCGCCTGGCTCGAGCACCTGATCCTGTTCTTTCGGGGGCAGAACCTGACGCCTGAGCAGTACATGGCGTTCGCGCGCGGCTGGGGCACCCCGGTCGAATATCCCTTCGTGCACGGCATCGAGGGCTTTCCCGAGATCATCGAAGTCAAGAAGCTCGAGCACGAGACGATCAACTTCGGCGGCATCTGGCACTCCGACACCTCCTACCTCGAAGTGCCGCCGATGGCTTCGATGCTGCTCGCGCGCGAGCTACCGCCCTACGGCGGCGACACGCTGTTCGCCAACATGTACCTCGCCTACGACGCGCTCTCGGAGGGCCTGAAGAAAACCCTTGAAGGCCTGCATGCGCTCAACTCGTCGGCGCGCGCGGACGTGACGCGCACGCGCGAGGACCGCATCAAGTCCGACGGCGGGGGCGGGGAGAAAAAGCAGTTCAATGCCGAGCACCCGGTGGTGCGCACCCACCCCGAGACTGGCCGAAAGGCGCTGTACGTGAACGTCGCCCACAGCGCGCGCTTCGTCGGCTGGAGCGAGGAGGAGTCGCGCCCGCTGCTGGAGTACCTTTTCCGCCACCAGGTCCGGCCCGAGTTCACCTGCCGCTTCGCCTGGCAGCCGGGCTCGATCGCGCTGTGGGACAACCGCTGCGCGCAGCACAACCCGGTCAACGACTACCACGGCCACCGGCGCCTGATGCACCGGATCACGCTGGCGGGCGACCGGCCGGCCTAGCCCGGACGATCGAAGATGAGGCAGGTCGTGGTGGCGTGGGCGTAAAGCTTGTCGTCTGCCCCCACCAGCCGGCCTTCGGCGGTGGCGACCTGGCGGCCGGCGTGCAGCACGCGCCCTTCGGCGCGCACCAGCGGCACCGCATCGGTCAGGGCCCGAACCAGGTTCAGCTTCAGTTCCAGCGTGGTGTAGCCCTTGCCGGCGGGCAGGGTCGAATGCACCGCGCAGCCGACCGCCGAGTCGAGCAGGGTGGCGAACCAGCCGCCGTGCACACTGCCCATGGGGTTGTAATGCTTGGTGCGCGGGCGGCCCTGGAACACGGCCAGGCCCCGTTCGATGCGGATCGGCATGAAGTCGAGCGTGTCGCCGATCGGGGGGCGCGGCAGCCGTCCGGCGAACATCGCTTCGAACACCTCGAGGCCGGACAGGCCGGCCACCTGCTCGGGGCTGGCCCAGCCGACTTCGGCCGATAGCTTCGCGGCGACTTCCTTTTCTTCTGCGCGCCAGCGGGCGAGCGTCGATTCCGGGCTCATTGCCGGACGCCGATGACCGCCACCTCGCGCAGCTCCGCGCGCAGCGCCGCGGCGCGTTTGACCCCGAACTGCGCCTCGAAATCCGCTTGCGCGTTGGACCAGAATTTCGCCGCCCGGCGCAGGCGCGCGGTTCCCTCCTGGGTCAAGGCGAGCTCCTTGCGGCGCTTGTCGGTCGTCCCCTGGCTGATCGCAATCAGCCCGTCGCGCTCGAGCGGCAGGATGTTGCGCCCAAGGGTCGTGCGGTCGATGGCCATTTCCTGCGCGAGGCGGTTGATGGTCATGGGACCGAGGCGGCGCAGATTCACCAGGACCGAGAACTGGGTCGTGCGCAGCCCGGCCGGGGCGAGGTGGCGGTCGTAGAGCTGCGTCGCCTGGCGCGCCGCCTGGCGCAGCGCAAGACAGTTGCACAACTGCGGTCCCGACTCGGATCCGGAGCTCATCGGTCTCTCCGCCTTGACAAAAGGTGCATATGCACGCATTGTACGCGCATATACACCTATGTCAAGCGTCGCGCTCGCTCCGAAGACTCAAGACCCGCTGCTCGCGGCGGCGATCCTGCCGACGCTGGCGCGATTCGCGCTGCCGAACATGGTCGCCATGCTGGCCACCGCGCTGGCGACGATCGCCGAGACGACCTATGTCGGCAGGCTCGGCGTGAGCTCGCTGGCGGGGATGGCGCTCGTGTTTCCGATGGTGATGCTGCAGACGATGCTCTCGGGCGGCGCGATGGGCGGCGGCGTGTCGTCCGCC
>DAHVFK010000453.1 GCA_027317055.1 Betaproteobacteria bacterium
CCGTAGAGACGTTCCCCCTGAAGCTTGGCGGCGGTTTCGACGTGCCCAACCATTACCATCGCGTGGCCTGGGGACACGTTTCCAAGAACTTCCACCGCCTCGGTGAGCAACAGGTCCCAGACTCGACGCGCGGTAGGCACATAAGCACGTCCGTCATCCATGACGAACACCGGCAGAAACCGCCGCCGCGAGCGATTGCCGGCATTCAGCCCGATTTGCCAGAGCGCCCAGACGCCCTGCACCGTATCCGGCAAACCCGACAGGCGCACGGCGGGCAACGGCATCCCGGGTGCCCACCGGGGTAGTGCATCAAGCAATGCTCGGGCGCGGCGATCCTCCAGCGTGACCCAGGTCGCATCGGGAGAATCGTCCGCGCGGCGTGCGTCGAAGCAGGCCCGCGGCGTCTCGCTGCCGTCTTGCCAACGCAAATGCCAGAACACGCCGTCTCGGGTAGCCTGGCCTCCGCGGTCCGGGAGTCCGTTGGTGATGGCCCGTTCGAGCCAGAACTGCGCGGGATGATCACGCCATTGACGTGCGGCAGCAGCGTCGAGGGCAGTCGGCTCGCCCAGCAGTTCCGCATTGCGCCGGCTCGCGGCAACACGGTCTCGGACGCTCGCGAGTGCCGCATCGCATTCCCGCTCGATCGATGAGGGGTCGAGCAGGCCGTGCACATACAGATCGTCGAATACCGGCTCGACCTCTGCCGAGTCCATCACGTCCGCCGCTTTGTCGACGCCGAATTCATGCGCGATGACGGCAAGCTTTTGTTCCAGAACCTCGCGTACCCGATGCTCGACCGTATTGTCCAGGACGAGATTGATGGCGCGAACCACATGCTTCTGGCCGATGCGATCCGCGCGACCGATTCGTTGTTCGATGCGCATCGGATTCCACGGCATGTCGAAATTGACGACGACGTGGCAGAACTGCAGATTCAGCCCTTCACCTCCAGCGTCGGTAGATACGAGGACCCGTGCCTCGCGCGCGAAGATCTCCTGCGCTCGCTTCCGTTCACCCAAGTCCATGCCACCATTGAGCGTGGCTACGCTAAAACCGCGGTTCCGCAGAAATTCCGCGAGCATGGCCTGGGTGGGAATGAACTCAGTGAAGATGAGCACCTTCAAATCGGGATCGCCTTCCTCCTGCTGCAGCCGATAGATTGTTTCGGCGAGGAACTCGGCCTTTGCGTCCGAGCCAGCAAGCTCAGTTTCCTTGGCGAGATTGAGGAGCGTCTCGACCTCGGCGCGCTCAGATGACCATCCCCGCGATTGCACCGCCAGGTCCACCTGAGTCTGTCCATCAAGTTCGCTCCATTCATCCGCCGCCACAGGGTCGATAAGCTCAAGCTGCGCTTCGGGTGAATCGAGGACGGCGAGGCGCTTGTCCAGCGTGGTTCGGATCGCAGCAGTAGAGGAGGTGACAAGCCTTTGCATGAGGATCATCAGGAACCCGATATGCCGCTGCTTGGCAGCGAGCGCCTGGTTGTAACCGTGACGCACGTAGTCGGTCACCGACTCATACAACTGCTGCTGAAGCTGGTGCCGTTCCTGCCATGCCACAGCGAGTAGTCGCGTCTGACGGGGTTTGAATAGCGGCTTGCCGTCGGCGTCGATGGAAGCACGCTTTTCGGTTCGGATCACGTAGGGGCGAACCCTTTCCTGCCGAACACTGCCTTCGTCCGGAAAGGACTCCCGGTCGATCAACTGCATAAGTCTGAGGAACTGGTCCGTCTTCCCCTGGTGCGGAGTAGCCGAGAGCAGCAGCAGATATGGTGCGGCTTCGGCCAGACCCGCGCCGAGTTTGTACCGGGCCACCTGCTCGGTGCTGCCGCCCATGCGGTGGGCCTCGTCGATGATCACGAGATCCCAGCCCGCGTTCACTAGGTCCTCGTATCGTTCCCGGTTGTAGCTCGCGAGCTGGTCCACCGACCAACCGCGGCGTCCCTCGACCGGCTTGACGGAATCCAGCGAGCAAATCACTTGGTCGTGCATCTGCCACAGATTCTCTTCTTCACTGCGCCAGGGGCGGAATGCAGCCAGCTCGGCGGGGTCGACGAGCTGGAACTTTTCGCCGAAGTGCAGCCGCATCTCGGCCTGCCACTGCAGCACCAGTCCCTTTGGTGCGACCACAAGCACTCGCTTGGCCATTCCGCGGAGCTTCAGCTCGCGCAGGATCAAACCTGCCTCTATGGTCTTACCGAGTCCCACTTCGTCGGCGAGGAGGTAACGGATACGATCGCGCGACATGGCGCGTGAGAGTGTGTAAAGCTGATGGGGCAGGGGCACCACGCTCGACTGGATCGGCGCGAGGAGAAGGTTCTCCTCCAGCGCGTCCGCAAGCTTGGCTGCCGCCGCTGCATGGAGAATCTGGCTGGCCGTTTGAACAGCCGTTTCAATACCCTGCAAATCGGTACTGCGGGCGCGAATTACCGTGTCCTTGGCGGGCAGCCAGACCCGGTAGGAGAATTCACCCCATACATCCTGTTGGTCGATGACACGGCACGGGACGGCGAAGCGCCCGTGCCAGCACCAGTCACCGACTTGGAAGGCCATCACGCATCCGACTCAGTTCTGGTGAGCGCCTGGTCGTACCAGAGCAGGAGTTTCTCGTCTTCCTGAAGGACGTCTTCCGGAATCTTCTTTGCGACCGAGATGATCGTGGCGTAGTCACGATTGCCCCACGAGTGCTTGAAGCCGGCGCGCATTGCTTCAAGGCGAAATTCCTTCAGCTTGCGGCCGGTGTGTGCCTTGTAGACGTCGAACTCCTTGAGCAGTGCCTTCTCGCGATACTTCTCCAGTTCCTGGGCCTTGGTCGGGTCGGGCACGTACCAGCGGTCTTGGGCTTTTGCCTTGAGCCGAGGATCCGACTTCTCCAGTCCACGCAGTTCCTTGAAGTTGGTTGATAGATAGCTGTGGACCTGCGACGGCACCTCGTGACCGTCCTTCGCCTTCGGGTCATATTTAAAGAAGTTGCCTTCCAGCAACGCCGAGAGCTCTGGCCTGGCCTCGTGCTTCTTCCAGCCAGCCCCGAGCTGCTTCATGAACTCGGGGTGGATCTCCTGGTAGGTCGATGGCCGTTGCTTGAGGAAGTCGGTCAGCCAGTCGATGGCCGAGCGCTCATCCGAGACGAACAACTCCATCTGCGGCGCTTGGGCGGTCTGCATG
>DAHVFK010000454.1 GCA_027317055.1 Betaproteobacteria bacterium
CGATCAGCCTATCCAGCATCGGCAGCCTGCGCTCGCAGCCAGTCCAGGAACGAACGTACCGGGGCGCGCGCAACAGCCTCTTCGCGCGCCACAAGGTAGTACGCGTAGGGCAGGTGCACGCGCAGGCCGAACGGCGCCACCAGGCGTCCGTCATCGAGCTGCGGCCGGGCGAGCTCGGGCAGGGTGGCGACGATGCCGGCGCCCTCCGCGGCCGCTTCGAGCGCGAGCACGGTGTGGGAAAAGTGTACCCCGTGCTGCGGGTGCAGCTGCGCCGCGCCCGCAGCCTCGAGCCAGAGACCCCAGAAGTCGCGCCCGTCGAACAGCTTGCCGATGTCGTCGTGGATCAAGGTGAATTCGCGCAGCCCAGCCGGCGCTAGTCGGCGTCCTGCGACCAGGCGCGGACTCGCGAGCGGCGTTACCGACAGGGGCACCAGCCGCTCGACGCGGTAGCCGGGAAATTGCCCGTTCGACAGCAGCACCGCGACGTCGGCGTCCGCGAGCCAGGTGTCGGCTTCGCGCTGCGACTGCGCGCCGACCGACGTCGATTGGCGGGTGCGCGCGGTGACGCGCACGTCGATCGCGGGCTCGGCGCTTAAGAAGCGGTGCAGGCGAGGCATCAGCCAGCAGGTGGCGAAGGAGGGTGCGACGCTCACCGTGAGGGTCGACTCCGACCCGGCCTCGCGCAGCAGGCGCGCAGCGTCGGCGAGCTGTTCGAACCCTGCGCCAAGGCGCGGCAGGGCGGCGCGGGCCGCGTCGGTCAGCTCGATCGCGCGCGGCTTGCGCACCAGGAGCGGGCGGCCGGCATGCTCCTCGAGCAGCTTGATCTGATGGCTGATGGCGGCCGGCGTGACGCTCAGCTCCGCCGCAGCCTTCTTCAGGCTCAACAGCCGCGCGGCCGCCTCGAAGGCGCGCAGGGCATTGAGCGGAGGCAGGCGGCTGGGCACGAGCACGGCTCTTGAATTGAACCGCTATAGGTTATCAAACCTAATTCATAAATCCAATAAGTATAATTTGTTGCTCTGCAACATATGGTGGAAAATGCTGTCATAAGAATCGAGTGAAAGATTAGAGCTTAGCTAATTTAACCCTAAAGACCGAGGTCCATCATGCCCAACTCGAACAAGCTTCTGCGCCAGAGGCTGGCTTCGCTGCCGATGCTCCAGGCCGAGCGCGTGAACGCGCTGGAACTCGTCGCGCGAGGCGAGGCAATCGCCGACGCGCTACTCGCGCTGGCGTGGCTGTTTCACCGCGTGCCGACGCAGCGCCAGGCGGCGCATTGAGACGCCCGCCGGCGTTCAGGCAAGCGCGAAGCGCCGCCGCGCGCGGCGCAGCAGTTCGAACGCGATCGCCAGGTTGAGCAGGTTCCAGCCGATGCCGTTCAGGAACGCGGCGCGGTAGGAGCCGGTGAGGTCGAAGATCTCGCCCGACATCCAGCCGCCCAGGGCCATGCCGAACAGGGTGGCCATCAGAACCGTGCCCACGCGCTGGCCGGCCTCGAGCGGAGAGAAATACTCACGCACGATGATGGCGTAGGACGGCACGATTCCACCCTGGAACAGGCCGAACATCGCCGACAGCACGTACAGTGACGCCAGCCCGTCGAAGGGAAGAAACATGGCGAGTGCGAGCGCCTGCAGGCCCGAGCCCAGCAGCAGCGTGCGCAGCCCCCCGATGCGGTCGCAGATCCAGCCCGACGCGAGCCGGCTCACGATGCCCGAGCCGAGCATCAACGACAGCATCTGGGCGCCGCGCGCCGGCCCGTAGCCGAGGTCGCCGCAGTAGGCGATGATATGGACCTGCGGCATCGACATCGCGACGCAGCAGGCGACGCCCGCGATGCACAACAACCCCTGCAGTTGCCCGGGCGTGAAGCCGAGCGGGCGCTCGGGCCACGCTGCGCCGGCGCCGCCCAGCGGGGCGGTTTCGGCCTGCGGCGCGCGCCGCCGCAGCAGCAGCGCGAGCGGCAGCATCGCCGCGAAGCAGAATAGCCCTACCCCGACGTAGGTCTGGCGCCAGCCGATGCTGGCGAAGTAGTGCTGCAGCACCGGCGGCCACAGCGTGCCCGCCACGTAGTTGCCGCTGATGCAGATGGCGACCGCGATTCCGCGCCGGCGCGTGAACCAGTGCGAAATGTCGGCCACCAGCGGCGCAAAGGTCGCCGCGCTGCCGAGTGCGCCGATGAGCAAGCCCTGTGCCAGGCTGAATTGCCACAAGCTGCCGGCCGACCCGGCGGCGACGAAGCCGATGCCCAGCGCCACGCTGCCGATCAGCGCCGGTACCATCACGCCGAAGCGGTCCGCCAGCCGTCCCATCAGGATCCCGCCGAGGCCGAAGCCGACCATGGTCAGCGCGTAAGGCAGCGATGCTTCGCCGCGCGCCACGCCGAATTCGGCCTGCACCTGGGGCAGCGCGACCACGACCGCATACATGCCCGAGCCGCCCAGCGTCATCAGCAGCAGGGCAATCCCGAGGCGAAAACAGGGATACATCGTCAGTCAGGTGCAAAAGGGGGCGAGTATCCCAGATTAGAATCGGGGCTCCAATCGAGAGGAGCCACCATGCTGGTAGAGAAACTGCTGCACGTGCTTTCGGACGTGGTGTGGGTGGGCGGGATGTTTGTCGCCTACCTGGCGGTGCGGCCCGCCGCGGTCGAGGCGCTCGAGCCGCCGCAGCGGCTCAAGCTGTGGACCGGAATCTTCGCGCGCTTCTTCCGCTGGGTGTGGCTGGCAGTGTTCCTGATCCTCGGCACCGGATTCTCGATGATGGGGCGCATGTCGCCCGTGCCCGGCTACGTGCTCGTGATGGCCGGCGTCGGCGTGCTGATGAGCGCGATCTTCATGCACGTCTATTTCGCGCCGTTCGGCCGCCTGAAGCGGGCGGTGCAGCACGAGGACTGGAAGGCCGGCGGCGCGGCGCTCGGCCAGATCCGAATCCTGATCGGGGTCAACCTGGCGCTCGGCCTGCTGAACATCGGGGTCGGCATGCTCGGCCCCATGCTCTAGGGCGGCGCGATGCAGCTGACTGCCGAAGAGCAGGCGATGCTGCGCGGCGAACACGGCGCCGCGGTCAAGCAGGCGATCGAATACCTGATCAAGGTGGGCGAGTTCTGGGGCGCTGAACGGCTGGTGCCGGTAAGCAACGTCCACATGATGGGCGACAT
>DAHVFK010000455.1 GCA_027317055.1 Betaproteobacteria bacterium
GCCCCAATCGCCTGGCCACCAGCGGAGCTGCCAGCTGCGAGGCCGCGCTGAACAATCCCGTCCAGAAGAAGAACGCGCCCGCCGCGGCGAGCGACATGCCGAACCGCTCGAACAGCCACAGGGCAAGCAGCGAGTTCACCACCAATCCACCGGCAAACGAGTCCACACTGAAGAGGCTCGCCAGCTTCCAGACGATGCCGCGCGACGGACCGAGGGGCACTGTCGGCTTGGCTTCTTCGGGATGCGCCCGTGGGATGCGTAGATATAGCACCCAGACGGCGAGGCCGATCGCTGCATAAAGGCAAAACATTGCCCGTAGCGCCTCGATCAGCTCCAGCCCCATCTTGCTCATCAGCCAGTTCGGAATCGCTGCCGCAAGCGCGCCGATCGCGCCGAATATCGACCCGAAAAAGCTGTATCGGGCAAAGATACTTGTCCGCGATTCGGCGGGTGCGGCGGTAGCGAGCACCGCGTGCTCAAGCGGCAGGAACACGCTTACGTCCCCACTGCTTGGGTTGATCGTTCCCAGGAAGGCAACAACCAGCAGCGGCCAGAGCGACGACAGCGATGCGAACCCTAGCCCGGTCACCGTCATTAGCATGGCGGCACCGAGCATCAGGCGCCGCATGGAGAAGATACGGCTCCAGCGGCCAACCGCGAGCGTGGCCAGCGCGGAGCCGGTCAGTGTCGCGGTGCTAAGGAAGCCGACTTCGAGCTGGTCGTGACCAAGCGCCAGCAGATACGCCGGCAACAGCACGGCAACGAAGCCGTCCGCGAACGCGCGTATCGCGCGCGACGTCAAGAGCAGGGTGATCACTTCTGCGTCGCGTTCTTGGAGCCGAAGCTGAAGTCATCGAACGCAGTCACGCTGTCGGCCTTTGTCCACATGCCCACAGCGCCCGGCCCGGAGATGCGCGAGTCCTCGTAATCGATATACGTCTTTCCGTTCAGGGCTACGCTGATCCGACTTCCGGAGAATTCGACGCGCAGCGAATGCCAGACTTTGGGCGGCACCGGTGCATCCACGTACTTGAGCGTCTTTCTCCGTCCGGCCTCGGTGTAGTAAAGCGATACGTTGTTCTCCAGCGCGTTGGCCCGCGCAACGTAGTAGTTATCGCCATCCTTCCAGCGCCAGACAACACCACCCGCCTGGTCCTCGGTGCCCTCAAGCGCCTTGAACTTCACTTCCACATAGCCGTTTTCGATAGATATGTTGCGCCGGACAACCCAGGGGAAGCTGCCGACCCCGGACTGCCGCAGAACGTTTGGCTTGCTCGGGGCGGATTCATCCGGGTGCACGGCCCAGCTTGATCTGCCCCGGCCGGTGACGCCTTGTTCCCACCCCGAGGGAAGGGACCCGGCTGCGTCCGTATCAAAGCCAAAGGTGTCTGCGTGGACAGAGCTCATGGAAACTCCCGTGATGAGCGCAGCCACTGACGTCCGGAACATTCTTTTTGCGTCCATGAGCGCTCCTTGGCAGAGCTTGGACGCTGTGGGCGTCTTACGCGGGGGGTCTGCGACGCCCCCGATGCGGCATTGTATTCCCATCGACCCTCGATTCGTCAAGGCGCCGCCCAGCGCCGCGCCCCGTTCATTGCGGCCCCGGGATCGGTGCCGAGGGCGACGCGTGGTCCGCCACGACGCCCCGTTGCGCGAGGGCATCGATCTCCTGCTCGCCCAGGCCGATTTCGGCGAGGATCGCGCGCGAATGCTCGCCCAGACGTGGGGCCGGAGCGCGCGTGACCTTCGGATGTCCTTCGATTTTCAGCGGCGTGTCCACGCTGCGCACGCGCCCGAGCACGGGATCGTCGATTTCCACGAACACGCCGTTGGCCGCCATCTGCCGGTCCGCCACCACGTCGTCGAAGCTCGCGACCACCGAGTAGAGTACGTCGGCCTGCTCGAGCGCGCGCTGCCAGTACGGCATCGGCTGGCCGGCGAAAATCCGGTCGCAGATCCGAACCAGCTCGCCCATGCGTCCTTCCTTGAGGCGCTGCTCGAGCGTCGCGTAGCGCGGATCGTCGGCCAGATCGGGGCGGCCGATGGCGCGGCAAACCTTCGGCCAGTCGCGCCGGGTATCCACCACGACCATCTTGAACAGGCGCCGGTCGGCGGCGCGGTAGTACACCGAAGTGAAGCTGCGCGCGTCCTCGCGCGGCCGGCGCTCCAGGAACCGCGCCCCGAGCAGCTTGGCCTGGATCATGACCGAGTTCGACCATGCGCCGCTCGCGAGCAGGGAGCAGGAAACCCGCGTGCCGCGGCCGCTGCGCTCGCGCGCAAGCAGCGCGAGCAGCACCGCCGAAAGGAGTGCCATGCCGGTCGGATGATCGCCGGTGCCGTACCCCAGCGACCCCAGCCAGCCGTCGGTCGGAAACATGTTCGCCTCCATGCCCGAGCGCGACCAGTAGCTGACCGAGTCGAAGCCCGGCTTGTCGATCTCATCGCCGGCGTCGCCAAAACCGGTGCCGTGCGCATACACCAGGCGCGGATTGATCGCCTGCAATTCAGCCCAGCCCAGGCCGAGGCTCTCGAGCGACTTCGGACGGTGATTGGTGAGGAACACGTCGGCGCCCTCGACCAGGCGGCGCACAATGGCGCGCGCGTCGGGCGCCTTCAAGTCGATCGACAGGCTGCGCTTGCCGCGGTTGTCGGGCAGGAAGCAGTACTCGTAGGCGTGGATCGGCATGCCCGGGATCTGGTGGCCGCGCCGGTTCAGATCGCCCTCGATCGGCTCGAGCTTGATCACCTGGGCGCCGTAATCGGCCAGCACCGCGCCCACCGACGGCACCATGATCATCGAGGCCGCCTCGAGCACGCGAACGCCTGCGAGCAGCCCCGCTTCCTGCGACGACAGTGCCATGCGTCATTCCTCCGTCTACTGGCCTTATGGTCCGCTCAGCGCTCCACGGCGCAGCTGCGCAAGCCCGCGAAGATGTCGTTGCGCTCGGGGGTGTAGAAGTTGCGGAAGCCTTTGCGCGCCACGCGCGCGGGGGCGGCGAAGCTGCCGCCGCGCAGCACCTTGTGGCTGCCGAACCAGGGCTCGGAGTAGTCGCGGTAAGGGTCGGGGCTGAAGCCGGGATAGGGGCCGAAGCTGCTGTCGGTCCATTCCCAGACGCGCCCGGTCTGTTCGCGCGGCGCGAACGCGCCG
>DAHVFK010000456.1 GCA_027317055.1 Betaproteobacteria bacterium
GACAGGTATGCCCAGGACGTGCACAACGCAGTGTTGTTCCTGGAGGGGCGGGAAGCGGACGTGCTGGGAGGGTTGACACAAAAAATGGCCGCGGCAGCCGCCGCACGGCACTACGAAGAAGCCGCGATTTACCGCGACCAGATCCGGGCGCTGTCGCAGGTGCAAGCACGACAATACGTCGAGAGCGAGCGCGGCGTGGACGCAGATGTGGTGGCCTGCGTGCTAGAAGGCGGAATCGCTTGCGTGAACCTGGTCATGATTCGCGGTGGCCGGCACGTGGGCGATCGCAGCTTCTTTCCGCAGAATGCCGAAGGGGCCACCGCCGGCGAAGTGCTCGCGGCTTTCCTCGAGCAGCATTATCTCGAGCAGCCGGTCCCGCCGCTCATATTGACCAGCGACGAGCTGGATCGCGCCGCTCTCGAGACGGTACTGCGCGAGCATTCGTCGCGTGGAACGCAGATCGCCGCACCGGCTCACGGCGAGCGCCGCGTCTGGCTCGACATGGCGCGCAAGAACGCTCAATTGGCCATCGCGCATCGCGAGCGCGAGCGAACTACTCAGGAGGCGCGCACCGCTGCGCTGCGTGAGGCACTAGGGCTGCCAGCCTCCACGCAACGGATCGAGTGTTTCGACGTCAGCCATACGATGGGGGAGGCCGCAGTTGCCTCGTGCGTCGTATATGACCAGCACGCAATGCAGAAGAGCGAATACAGACGGTATAACATTAGGGATGTCACCCCAGGTGACGATTACGCTGCAATGCGCCAGGCACTTGCGCGGCGCTACGAGCGCGTAACGGCAGAGGCAGGCAAGATTCCGGATCTTATCCTCATCGACGGTGGCAAGGGGCAAGTCGGCGCCGCCAAGGCGGCGTTGGTGGAACTCGGCTTGAACGACGTCGGCGTGGTCGGCGTTGTCAAGGGCCCGCAGCGCAAGCCGGGACTCGAGGAGCTGGTGCTTGAAGCGGAAGGGCGCAGCATGATCTTGGCGCCGCAGCGCCCCGGCTTGCATCTGATCCAGAGCATCCGCGACGAGGCACACCGGTTCGCCATCATCGGCCACCGCGCCCGGCGCGGCCGATCTCGCACGACCTCTGCATTGAACGAAATCCCCGGGGTTGGAGCCAAGCGGCGGCAGCGCCTTCTGGCGCACTTCGGCGGATTGCGTGAGGTGCACGCTGCCGCCGTCGATGAACTGTGCAAGGTGGACGGCATCAGCCGCAGCCTTGCGGAGCAGATCTATCGCCACCTCCACGATCAGGCAGGCCGCTGATGCCGCTCAATCTGCCCAACCTAATTACCTGGCTGCGCATCATTCTGATTCCCCTCATCGTCGGCGTGTTCTATCTGCCGGATGCCTGGCTGCCGATGCCGAACAAGAACCTGGCGGCAACTGCGATCTTCGTCTTCGCCGCCGTTACCGACTGGCTCGACGGGTATTTGGCCAGGAAGCTCGACCAGACGTCTGCGTTCGGAGCGTTTCTCGACCCGGTGGCGGACAAGCTCATGGTGGTGGGAGCCCTGATCGTTTTGCTGCAGCTAGACAGGGTCGAGTCGGCCGTCGCGTTGATCATCATAGGGCGTGAAATAGCGATATCTGCGCTGCGCGAATGGATGGCCAAGATCGGAAAGGCCAAAAGCGTGGCGGTCGCGTTCGTCGGCAAGGTCAAGACCGCCAGCCAGATGATTGCTGTGCCGTTACTGCTCTACCACGACGATCTTTTCGGAATGATCAATTGCCAGGTGCTCGGCACGGTGCTGATAAACGTGGCCGCCGTGCTAACGGCCATTTCGATGATGTACTACCTGCGCAAGGCCCTGCCGCATGCCGCGGCGACGGGTTGAGTGCCGACCGGGATGGCCTTATAATCCATCGCTCGTTATTGCGGGAATAGCTCAGTTGGTAGAGCGCAACCTTGCCAAGGTTGAGGTCGGGAGTTCGAGACTCCTTTCCCGCTCCAGATACCATCGGGGAGAGCCTCCAGGGGCTCTCCCTTTTTGCTCCGAACCCAGGCGGGGTGGCAGAGTGGTCATGCAGCGGCCTGCAAAGCCGTGGACGCCGGTTCGATTCCGACCTCCGCCTCCAGATTTTTCCGCGACAATCCGGCATTGCCCGGGTGGTGAAACTGGTAGACACAGGGGACTTAAAATCCCCAGGCCTTTACCGGCCGTGCCGGTTCGACTCCGGCCCCGGGCACCACATCAGCTGCGGCCGAGCCTCAAGCGGGAATAGTTCCTGCCGAATACATGTGCGTATTCTCGCGACCCAACCAGTCTTTGCGCCAGCAGCACGCCGAGCCCACCCACCGGTCGGGTCCGTACGGTACTGTCAATTCCAACGGGGGCGTGACTGAAGGGATTGAAGGGGCGAGCGTTGTCCTCGAACGTGATCGAAATACCCGCCTCGTCGCATGAAAGACCGATCCAAATGGGCTGTTCGCACTCACGGCCGTGCCCATGACGGATACAATTCGTGAATAATTCCTCAAGAACCACATTTGTTCTTAGACAGGCGTCGCGCGCGAGCCCGGAGTCGGTGCAAAATGCCTCCAGGAATGTACGGAGGTCCCGAAGCGCGCTCATGCGGGCCGGAAATACGTGGGTTCGCGTGTTCGTCACGTTCGGGGCATTATAGTAAGGGACTTGCTAAGGAGGCATTATGCGCGGAGCAATGACTTTGGCGGGACTGGCGCTGGCGGTCGTGGCATTCGGCGCTGCGGCGGAGGACGCGGGGCAGATCAAGACTGCGCAGGGCAGTGCGCAAATCGAGCGTGACGGCCAGCGCATTGCGGTGGCACCCGGATTCCACGTTCGTCAGTCCGATTCGATCATCACGGGCGATGACGGAACCGTCGGGGTGACGCTGGCCGACAACAGCCGGCTGTCGATCGGCCCGAACACGGTCGTGTCCCTCGACAAGTATTCCTTCGACAGCACCACATACGAAGGCCAGATGGATGCGTCGATCAGGAAAGGTACCCTCGCCGTGATTTCGGGCAAGCTGGTCAAGCACACCCCGGGGGCGATGAGGATCCATACCCCAGCGTCGATCATGGGCGTGCGCGGCACGAAGTTCATCGTCCACGTTTCGGAGCCGCAGAGCTGATATGGG